>NZ_DJTF01000104.1:0-2948 GCF_002438125.1 Pseudomonas sp. UBA6315 | reverse complement strand
CACGTTGCCGTTCGATGTCGGCAGGGCTGTCGATGGTGATTTGCCCATAATGCTCTTCCACGATGGAATAGACCAGAGCGAGCCCCAGTCCGGTGCCTTCGCCCGGGTCCTTGGTGGTGAAGAAGGGCTCGAACAGGCGGTCCATGATGTTCTTCGGGATCCCGCTGCCTTCGTCTTCGACGATCAGGTCCACGGTGTGCTCGCTCGCTTCGCTGCGCACGCGCACGGCGCTGCCCGGAGGGGATGCGTCGCGGGCATTGGACAGCAGATTGATCAGTACCTGGGCCAGGCGCTGCGGGTCCCCCTCGGCCCAGTGTTCCGGGGCGCAGAGGTTGAAGAACTGCACTTCGAAGTTGCGCCGGTTCAGCGCCAGCAGGCCGATGGCGTCCTGCGCCACTTCGGCCAGGCACACCGGCTCTTCGCTGTTCTGGTGGCTGCCGCCGGCGTGGGCGAAGCTCATCAGCGACTGGACGATGCGCGATACGCGCTTGGTCTGCTCGAGAATCTGGCTGGACAGCTCGATGATCTCGCCGTCGCCTTCGCGCTCTTCACGCAGGTTCTGTGCAAGGCAGGCGATGCCGGTGATCGGGTTGCCGATCTCGTGGGCCACGCCTGCGGCCAGGCGGCCGATGCTGGCCAGGCGCTCGGAGTGCACCAACTTGTCTTCCAGGGCCTGGGTTTCGGTGAGGTCCTCGACCAGCAGCACCAGCCCGCTGTTGCCCGGCGCCAGCGGCTCGTCGATGGCCGCCTTGTGCAGGTTCAGCCAGCGCGGTTGGCCATCGAGCGCCAGGCGTTGTTTGTGCAGGTGTTCGTCGGGCACGTTGATGAAGCCCTGCAGCAGGCCACGCCACGGCTCGCTGATGGTGACCAGGCGCGAGCCCACCACGTGCTTGGCGGCGATGCCGGTCAGCTCTTCCATGGCCTTGTTCCACATCAGGATTTCCTGGTCCTTGGCCAGCGAGCAGACGCCCATGGGCAGCTCCTGCAGGGTCTGGCGATGGTAGCGGCGCAGGGCGTCGAGCTCGGCGGCAAGGCCGGTGAGGCGCGAGTGGTAGTCTTCCAGGCGGCTTTCGATGAAGTGGATGTCTTCGGTGACGTAATTCTCGTTACCGGACTTGTAGGGCAGGAAGGTTTCGACCATGTCCTGGGCCACGCTTGGCCCCATCAGCCCCGAGAGGTTGGCCTCGATGCGGTCGCGCAGGCGGCGCAAGGCGTAGGGGCGGCGTTCGTCGAACGGCAGGTAGAGGTCGCGCAGGGCCTGCTCGACTTCCTTTTGCGCGGCCTTGGCGCCCAGCGGCTTGGCCAGCTGGGTGGCGAACTCCTGCGGCGAGGCCGCGTGCAGCTCGCGGCGCTGTGGGCGGCGCACGTTGTCCACGGCGCACGCCTCGGCGGCGCTGACTTCCTCGCTGCTGGCATTGGTGAACAGCGAGATCAGCGTGAACAGCAGCACGTTGGCCGCCAGCGAGGCGATGGCTGCCATGTGCCAGCTGGTGTCGTCGAGCACATAGATCATGTCCAGCAGCGGGATGTAGAAGCCCTGCAGGTTGCCCAGCAGCGGCAACAGCATGGTCACCATCCACACCAGCGTGCCGGCCAGCAGGCCGGCAATGAAGCCGCGGCGGTTGGCCGTCGGCCAGTACAGCACCGACAACACCCCAGGCAGGAACTGCAGGGTCGCGACGAAGGCGACGATGCCCAGGTTGGCCAGGCTCTGGTGGTTGTTCTGGGTCAGGTAGAACATGAAGCCTGCGGTGATGATCGCGACGATCAGGGCGCGCCGGGTCCATTTCAGCCAGCGGTAGATGTTGCCTTCGGCCGGCGGCTGGTAAAGCGGCAGCACCAGATGGTTGAGGGCCATGCCAGACAACGCCAGGGTGGTGACGATGATCAGCCCGCTGGCGGCCGACAGCCCGCCGATGTAGGCGAGCAGCGCCAGCGCTTCGTTATTGGCGGCAATGCCCAGGCCCAGGGTGAAGTACTCGGGGTTGGTGCTGGCGCCCAGACGCAGGCCGGCCCACAGCACCAGCGGCACGGCCAGGCTCATCAGCAGCAGGAACAGCGGCAGGCCCCAGCTGGCGCTGACCAGCGAGCGCGGGTTGAGGTTTTCGGTGAAGGCCATGTGGTACATGTGCGGCATGACGATGGCCGAGGCGAAGAACACCAGCAGCAGGGTGCGCCACGGGCCTTCTTGCAGCGGGGTGTGCAGCGCCGCCAGGGCGGTCTGGTTCTGCAGCAGCCACACCTCCAGGCCGTGTGGCCCGCCAAATACCCCATACAGCGCATACAGGCCGATGCCACCCAGGGCCAGCAGCTTGATCACCGACTCGAAGGCGATGGCAAATACCAGCCCTTCGTGTTTTTCACGGGTGGCGATGTGCCGCGAGCCGAAGAAGATGGTGAACAGGATGATCAGGGCGCAGAAAGCGAAGGCCACCCGCGCCTTGACCGGCTCGCCGGTGAGGATGCTGATCGAATCGGCCACCGCCTGGATCTGCAGCGCTAGCAGTGGCAGCACGCCGATCAGCATGATGACCGTGGTCAGCGCGCCGGCCCAGGTGCTGCGAAAGCGGAAGGCCAGCAGGTCGGCCAGCGACGACAGCTGGTAGGTGCGGGTGATCTTGAGGATCGGGTAGAGCAGCACCGGCGCCAGCAGGAAGGCGCCAGACACCCCCAGGTAGCAGGCGAGGAAGCCGTAGCCATATTGATAGGCCAGGCCCACCGAGCCGTAGAAGGCCCAGGCGCTGGCATACACGCCGAGCGACAGGGTGTAGGTCAGCGGGTGGCGAATGATCGAACGGGGAATCAGCCCGCGCTCGCTGATCCAGGCCACGCCGAACAGCACCATCAGGTACCCGGCGCTGATCAGGATCATCTGGGTCAGGCTAAAGCTCATCGGCATCTCGTTGGCTCTGCAGGATGAAGGTGACGACGATCAGGATCAGCCAGAG
>NZ_DJTF01000212.1:0-10883 GCF_002438125.1 Pseudomonas sp. UBA6315 | reverse complement strand
GTTACACGGGGTAGACACAATCGCCAAAAAATAAGACGATCCAGCCGGTGATTGACCACTCTACCCTATAAGAACAATGACAATGATGTTTACCCAACCCTCGGCGTCGCTGCGGCGCGTCAGCATCCTGGCCATTGACAAGGTGTTTGCTTCGACCCTGATGCAGGCCAAGGATTTCTTCCACCTCGCCAGCTTGCGCTACAGCAAACAGCTGGGCCTGGGCCTACAGCCGATGTTCGACATCAGCCTGGTGAGCCCCGACGGCCAGCCGGTGGACAGCTTCAGCAACGTGCAACTGCCGGTCGACGGCGGCCTCGACGATGCCGACGTGATCATCCTCCCGGCCTTCTGGGAAGATTTCGACACCCTGTTGCAACGCTACCCCCAGGTACTGCCATGGCTGCGCCAGCAGCATGCCCGTGGCGCGGTCCTGTGCGCAGAGGCAAGCGGCGTGTTCTGGCTGGCCGAGGCGGGCTTGCTCGACGGCAAGGAGGCAACCACCTACTGGCGCTTCTTCGCCAGCTTCGCCGAGCGTTTCCCCAAGATCCGGCTCAACCAGGACAAGCACCTGACCGATGCCGACAACCTGTACTGCGCAGGCGGCACCACCTCAGCCTGCGACCTGTACATCTACCTGATCGAGCGTTTCTGCGGGGCCAACGTGGCCCGCGCGGTGGCCCGTGACATCCTCTATGAAGTGCAGCGCAACTACACCCCGGGGCGCATGGGCTTCGGTGGGCAGAAGCTGCACCAGGACCTGATCATCCTGCAGATCCAGCACTGGCTGGAGGAGCATTTCGCCGACAAGTTCCGCTTCGAGGATGTGGCCCGCAACCATGGCATGAGCATCCGCAACTTCATGCGCCGCTTCCAGGGGGCCACCGGCGACAAGCCGCTGCATTACCTGCAGCGCTTGCGCATCGAAACGGCCAAGGGGCTGCTGTCGAGCACGCGCAAGAGCATCAAGACCATCAGCTATGAAGTGGGCTATGACGATGCCAGCTTCTTTGCGCGGTTGTTCCGCCAGCACACGGAGTTGTCGCCGAACCAGTATCGCCAGCAGTTCATGCAGGAAGCCTGAAACCACTGGGGCCGCTTCGTGCCCCATCGCCGGCAAGCCGGCCCCCACACCATTTTCTGTGGGAGCCGGCTTGCCGGCGATGGGCCGCAAAGCGGCCCCGGTTGTTTACGGCTTGTGCGCGCGCGACAGGAATTCGTGCGACTGCATCTCCAGCAACCGGCTCAGGGTGCGCTGGAATTCGAACGCCAAGCGCCCGCCGGTGTACAAGTCCTTGAGCTCCACCTCGGCCGAGATAATGAGCTTGACGTTGCGGTCGTAGAACTCGTCGACCATGTTGATGAAGCGCCGGGCGATGTCGTCGGTGGTGACGCTCATCTGCTCGACGTTGCTCAGCAGCACGGCGTGGAAGATCTTGCCCAGCTCGATGTAGTCGTTCTGGCTGCGCGGCCCGTCGCACAGGGCACGGAAGTCGAACCAGGCAACATCGTCACAGGTGCGCAGGGCGTGGATCGGACGGTTCTCGATCATCAGCACGTCGTTGTCGACCGCCTGGGTGCACTCCGGCGTCAGCGCCTTGAAGCTTGCGCGCATGCTCTGCTCGGCCGCTTCGTTCAGCGGGAAGTGGAACAGCTCGGCCTGTTCCAGGTGGCGCAGGCGGTAGTCGACGCCGCTGTCGACGTTCACCACATCGGTGTACTGCTTGATCATGGCGATGGCCGGCAGGAAGCGCGCACGCTGCAGGCCATCCTTGTACAGGCCGTCGGGGACGATGTTGGAGGTCGCCACCAGCGAGACGCCGTTCTTGAACAGCTCTTCCATCAGGGTGCCGAGGATCATGGCATCGGTGATGTCGGAAACGAAGAACTCATCGAAGCAGATGACCCTGGCTTCTTCGCTGAAGCGTTTGGCGATGATGGTCAGCGGGTTCTTCTCGCCCTTGAGGGTCTTCATCTCCTCGTGGACGCGCTTCATGAAGCGGTGGAAGTGCGTACGCATCTTCTGCTTGAACGGCAGCGCCTCGAAGAACGTATCGACCAGGTAGGTCTTGCCGCGCCCTACTCCACCCCAGAAATACAGGCCTTTGACCGGCGTCTGCTCCTTCTTGCCGAACAGCTTGCCGAACACGCCCGGCTTGTTGTTCTGCGCAGCGATCAGGTCGTCGTACAGACGCTGCAGGTGACGCACCGCAGTTTCCTGCGCCGCATCATGGAAGAAGTCGGGACGTTTCAGATCTGCTTGATATCGTTCTAGGGGCGTCATGATTTCGTTAGCGAGGCAACAAAAAACGGGCCGTCACTGTAGCGACAGGCCCGCTTAATGGCAATGCGACTTGCGTCAATATGCCTCATTCAAGGCAGTAATCCGCTGCATGGCACCGGCGCCAGGAGGTCAGTCCTGGGCCGGGGTCAACGCCTCGCGCAGGCTCTCGATCGCCGCATCACGGGCCTCTGCGCCCTCGAACTGCGGCCCCTGGGCGACCTGCTCGCCGTCCAGCCACAAGCTGAAGCCCAGGCCTTCGACGCGCACATCGGCGTCGCCACCTTGCTGCAACTGCTTGCTCACCGCACCAGCGCTCTTGCCGTCGGCGAAGCTGCGCGACAGCAGCAATTGCTCGCCATCGGCGGCCAGCAGGCGGAAGCGGAAGCTGCCGTCCTCGTCACGGAAGCTGACGAAGCGCGCGCTCTTGGCGGCTTTCTTCTTCACTTCGGTGCTGGCCTGCACGCTGCTGCGGAACGAACGCAGGCCAACGGCCTCGCGCAGCTGCTCGAGGAACGGGGTGGCAATCTTGCGCGCCTTCGCGGCACCGGCCAGGAGGATGTCCTCCAGGTCCGACGGGCGCGAAATGAGCTGGTGGTAGTGCTCGCGTTTTTCCGCCAGCTGGCCGTCGAGCAACTGGTACAGGCGCTGCTTGGCTTCACCCCAACCCAGGCCCTGCAGCAGTTCTTCGCGGAACTCGGCGCACTGGGCTGGCGTGGAGAAGGCCTGGAACAGGGTGAACAGGTGGGCGTTGTCCGGGTCCTTGGCTTCGCCTGGGGCGCGCGAGTCGGTGACGATGCGCGAGATGGCGTCCTTCATGTCCTTGGCACTGGTGAACAGTGGGATGGTGTTGTCGTAGCTCTTGGACATCTTGCGACCGTCCAGGCCCGGCAAGGTCGCCACGCTCTCCTCGATCACCGCTTCCGGCAGGGCGAAGAAGTCTTTGCCCTGGCCGAACAGGTGGTTGAAACGCTGGCCGATGTCGCGGGCCATTTCCACGTGCTGGATCTGGTCACGCCCGACCGGCACCTTGTTGGCGTTGAACATCAGGATGTCCGCGGCCATCAGCACCGGGTAACTGAACAGGCCCATGGTCACGCCGGCGTCCGGGTCTTCGCCGTTCTCCACGTTCTTGTCCACCGAGGCCTTGTAGGCGTGGGCGCGGTTGAGCAGGCCCTTGGCGGCCACGCAGGTCAGCAGCCAGGTCAGCTCGGGGATTTCGGGGATGTCGGACTGGCGGTAGAAGGTCACCTTCTGCGGGTCGAGGCCGCCGGCCAGCCAGGTCGCGGCGATTTCCAGACGCGAGCGCTGGATGCGCAGCGGGTCATCGCACTTGATCAGGGCGTGGTAGTCGGCCAGGAAATAGAACGAGTCGGCACCAGGTTGCTGGCTGGCGACGATCGCCGGGCGGATGGCGCCCGCGTAGTTGCCCAGGTGCGGGGTGCCGGTGGTGGTGATACCAGTGAGAATGCGCGTGGTCATGGGTGTTCGCTTATTCAGGCTTGGCTCAATTCGAAAGGCGCGGCAGCAGCAGATCCTTCAGATCGGTCAGCTTGCCATGGAAGAAGTGTCCGCATTCTGCCACTTTCAGCAGCTCATGGGGGCGCGACAGGCTGTCGGACCAATCGTAAACCAGCTGCGGCGCCACGACTTCGTCGGCGTCAGGCTGCACCACCGTGATCGGGCAGCGCTGCGGCAACGGGAATTCATCGCTCAGGCGCATCACCGCCGGGGCGATCATGAACAGGTGCTGCAGCGACACATCGGCCGCCTCCAGGCGCCCGGCCAGGCTGGTGGCGACGAAACCACCGAACGAGAAGCCCATCAGCACCAGCGGCAACTGCGGGTGCTGCTCGCGCAACCAGGCCGCGGCGGCTTCGGCATCGGCCACCTCGCCCGCGCCCATGTCGTGGCTGCCGGCGCTCTGGCCGACGCCGCGGTAGTTGAAGCGCAAGGTGACGTAGCCGGCATCACGGGCAGTACGTTGCAGGGTCGAGACCACCTTGTTGAGCATGGTGCCGCCCTGGACCGGGTTCGGGTGGCAGATCAGCACCGCACCGCGGGCATCGGCCACGTCCAGGTACAAGGCTTCCAGCTGGCCCACGGGGCCATCGATGAACAAGGGGGTTTCGCGGACAAGCAAGGCACTACTCCGTGACCTCGAAGGGGGTCGATTCGTCTAGGTGTGGAATTCTGTTCTGATTTGCGATCGCTCGCGGTATACAGCGCAGGTCTGAGCCGTTAACGTAAAGCAAAGCCGTTTATAGAGGAAGGACTCGTGGAACTCTCGCTCCTTGTTTGGTTGTTGCCAACCCTGGCCCTGGTCATTGGCGTCGCCATCGGCTTCGTCGTGGCGCGCCTGCTGCCCAATGCTGCGCCGAGCAGCACCCAGCGTCAGCTGGACGATATCCAGAAGCGCTTCGACAGTTACCAGAACGAAGTGGTCACCCACTTCAACAGCACCGCCGTGCTGGTCAAGAAACTGACCCAGAGCTACCAGGATGTGCAAGATCACCTGGCCGAAGGTGCCAACAGCCTGGCCCTCGATGACGTCACCCGCCAGCGCCTGCTGGCTGCCCTGCACTCTGAAGCGGGCCAGGGCCCACGCGATCGCCTGACCCCACCGCGCGACACCGAAGTGCCGCGCGACTACGCGCCGAAGACGCCGAACTCGCCGGGCATGCTCGACGAGAGTTACGGGCTCAAGCGCTGATTCGCTGAAATGAACAAGGCCTCGAAAGAGGCCTTTTTCTTGTGTGAAATTCACCGTCCTCATCGCCGGCAAGCCGGCTCCCACAGAGGGAATCGATGCTGTACCTGTGGGAGCCGGCTTGCCGGCGATAGGGCCAATGCAGACAAATCAACTACAAGCCTTCAACGCCTGCTCAACATCCGCCAGCAGATCCTCAACATCCTCCAGCCCCACCGACAACCGCACCAGCCCCTCCGAGATCCCATGATGCGCACGCTCTTCAGGCGTATAGCTCGAATGAGTCATGCTCGCCGGATGCTGCGCCAGCGACTCGGCATCCCCCAGGCTCACCGCCCGGGCAAACAGCTGCAACGCATTCATGAAGCGCCGCCCTGCCTCGATGCCGCCCTTGAGCTCGAAGGCGATCATCCCGCCCGGCAAACGCATCTGCCGCTGGGCCAACGCATACTGGCCGAACGTCGGCAGCCCCGGATAGTGAATCAACTCGACCTGCGGCTGGCGCGCCAGGTACTCCGCCACTTGCTGGGCATTGGCGCAATGGCGGTCCATACGCAACGCCAAGGTCTTGATGCCGCGCATCAGCAACGACGCATCGTGCGGTGACAGCACCGCGCCGGTCAGGTCTTTGAGGCCTTCCAGGCGAATCCGGTCGATCAACGCCTTGCGTCCGATCACCAGCCCCGCGGTGATGTCGCCATGGCCGCTGAGGTACTTGGTGGCCGAATGCACCACCAGGTCGGCGCCAAGCTCCAGCGGCCGTTGCAGGTAGGGCGTGCAGTAGGTGTTGTCGACCACGATGTGGATGTCATGCCCGCGCGCCGCTTCGGCCACGGCAGCGATATCGACCAGCTGCATGTTGGGGTTGGCCGGCGTTTCGAAGTAGATGATCCGCGTCTTGCGAGTAATCGCCGCCTTGAGCGCCTTGCTGTCGTTGAGGTCTACGTGGCGAATCTTCACCCCGAACTCGCCGATGCCATGGTGCAGGAAGGCAAAGGTACAGCCGTACAGCGTGGTGCCGACGATCAATTCATCGCCGGGCCGCAGCAGGGTCCACAAGGTCGAGGTGATGGCGCCCATGCCCGATGCCAGGGCCAGCCCGGCCTCGCCGCCTTCCAGGGAGGCCATGCGCTGCTCCAGCAGGGCCAGGGTCGGGTTGGAGATCCGGCTGTAGAAATGCCCGCCCTCCTCTCCGGCAAAGCACGCTGCGCCATATTCCACCGTCGCGAAGGCATAGGTTGCGCTCTGGTACACCGGCGGCACCAGCGCGCCACCGTGGGAAAGCGGGTCGTAGCCATGGTGAATGGCTCGGGTGGAAAAACCGGTGTTGTTGTTATGGGAGCCGCGCATGGCAACAGCCTCTGGTGGTTTGTTCTAAGCTTATGCCACCGCACTGCCTGATTTTTTCCAAAATTGCCCACGCATTCGCGTGCGTATTGGAACAAAAACAATAAAAACCTCAACCTGAGGGCAAACCATGCCTATCACCCTCGACCGCACCGATCGCGCCCTGCTCGCCGCCCTGCAAGATAACGCCCGCCTGACCGTATCCGAACTCGCCGACAAGGTCGCACTGACCACTTCGCCTTGCTGGCGCCGGGTCAAGTTGTTGGAAGATCACGGCTACATCACCGGCTACCAGGCGATTCTCTCGCCCAAGTCATTGGGGTTCGGGGTAACTGCGTTCGTCAGCATCATGATGGATTCGCACACCAAGGACATGGCCTTGGCGTTCGAGCGGCGGCTGATGGAGATTCCCGAGATTGTGGCCTGCCACAACATCTCCGGGCGCTATGACTTCCTGCTGGAGATTCTGGCGCGGGACCTGGAATCGTTCGGCGAATTTACCCGGGAAGTGCTGCAGCGGTTGCCGGGGGTGAAAGAGATCTACTCGAGCTTTTCCTACAAGGCGGTTAAGGAAAAACGGGTAATCCCTGTGTCTGAAGTACACATTTGAATCAGATCTTTCAAGTCGGTGGGAAGCCTCCTACCGATTGACAGCCCGCGCCTGACATACACGAGAAACCAGCCATAGCACGCTTGCCATGTAGCGATTAGGAGGATGACTACATGGCTCAAAATGAAACTATCAAATTTGGTGAACCATTCCGTGATTCGGGCGGTGCCCTGCATTTAAATGAGGGGCTCTGGATAAACGAGCAAGCCCCAGACCGAACACCGCTCCCTCCTCTTTCCGGCGGCGGGGGACCAGGCTACGGCGGCTGGGGCTTGGACGCAGGGCGGCCCAGAGGTACTGGGGGGCCAAGCCGATTTGCCCGTGAAAAAGGCTGGCGTACGGTTTTTGGAGAGGAACATAACGGCACGCACTTCCATTACGCCAATCACTACGCACCCGCGCTGCAAGAACTTCCAACACAAATAGAAGCCGAACGCGTAAGCATTGACCAGCAAGCGAGCGCAGCAGCAACTAGTCCTTTCCAGCTTGTTGAACTGCAGCAGAAACTAACCACCCAAACCCTGCAACGAATACGCGACGAATACCTGCAGGCCTTGCCAGCCGCAACTGGGTTCTACGGGGCAATGCCCTTTTATAAACGCTACGACTCCTTTGCCACTCGGCTGAGTGATGATGGAGCATTCCCGCTAGTTGGCTCGGCCGAGGAATGGGGACAACAGCTCTGGGCAACATTCGACGCGTCGGTTGACACCGCCTATAAATTGCACATCGCTGCGCAAAAATATCAGGCATTTGCAGCCCTGCTACCAGGGTTAGCGCAACAGGTTGATAAGGCCGAGCTTGAACAGCCCGGCACAGACCTCAAAGGCGCGATTGAACGAAGAGTCAAACAGATCCAGCAGGAGATGCAGACCTGCTTCGACTGCCTGCCCAACTTCTTGCAGCACGAACTGGCGCAAGCCACTCCAGCCCAGGAGACTGACCCCCTTACCCAGCAACTGTCGGCCTATGCGCATGCCGTCCATGCACTCATAGCCACCAAGCAAGCCGAAATACCGGCTTACAGCGAGTCCAACCCGGAAATTGTCGGGCCGCTGTCCAAGCCGCAAACCGAAGCCCTGCGGCATCTGGTGGATGAGCAGGCTACAAGGCGCGCCGGCCCGCTCTGGGCGGAGTATCACCGCGCACTCGCCCTCACCGAGTCCATCCGCTACCTGCAGGCATTCGGTACAGCGATGGGCAATCTGGCGCTGCGAGCCGTTGAAGCAGAGCAGCTACAAGCGAGGTATACGGCGGAACTGGCAGCTGCTCAGGAAGCAGCGCGCCAGCAGGCCGAGGCTGAGCGACTGGCTGCAGATGAGGCTGCAAGTCAGAAGGTTGAGGCCGAACGATTGGCTGCCGAAGAAACCGCACGCCAACAAGCCGAAACCGAACGACTGGCAGCTGAGGCCGAGCGTCAGAGACTTGATGCAGAACGCCAGCGCATCAACTACATCACCGATGCCGGAATTGCCTCATCTGCTGCGACCATCACCCCGATAGGCGTCGCTACATTTGCAATTGCCGAGAGTGCCTCTAGCGCACTAACGGCGGCAATCACTGCCGCCACAAGCCGAATGGCCGCAGCGGCACTTACAACCGTCCCACAGTTGGCCGTTGCCATCCTGGCAGCGGCCTGGCCATCAACACTTGGCAACGCCGAACGCCGCTATCTGATCAGCACGCCACTTTCCAGCCTGTCACCACCAGGAGGGCCTGATCTTTCCGCCTTGGCCATGTCTTCCGTCAGTGTCGACCTGCCGTACTTACTGGCTGGCAATGAAGACGATAATGAGCTCGGGTTGTACGTGATACCTGGCGCAAAGCAAGTAGCCGTCCGGGCAGCGACGTTCGACAGCGAACGGCACGTCTACAGCCTTGCGCTGGACAATCCACAGCGGATTCTGACATGGACGCCAGCAAGTGCTCCGGGTGGTGAAGAGGGAAGCTCGACTAGCCTCCCACCGGCTCCACCGGGCACAGTCGTTTACACCGGCAGCACCCTTACCCCTGTAGAGACCGAGACTGAAAGCTACCCCGCTCTGGATCTGCTGGATCAAGAGAGGTTGATTGTCACCTTCCCGATCGACTCGGGATTACCGCCTATTCTGGTGGTGTTCAAAAGCCCAAGGTACGAGCCAGGAGTTGTCACTGGGACTGGCGCGCCATCGGTCGGCATTTGGCTGGGTGAAGAGACCCGCAACAGAGGCGCCCTAATTCCCCTTCATATCGCTGACTCGCTTAGAGGCAAGGAGTATCGAGACTTTGATGCATTCAGAAGGGACTTATGGAGAACAGTTGCGAATCAACCTGAGCTTTCGAAACAATTCTCCAAGCAAAATCTCATCCGCATGCAAGAAAAAGGAAATGCCCCAAGCGTACGAGAGGTTGACGCTTATGGCCTACACACAAGCTTCGTCCTACACCATGTAGTTCCTATCAGCGAAGGTGGCGCCGTTTATGACGTTGACAATTTGAGAATTGTTACTCCATCTGCGCACCACAAAATTCATTATGGAGACAAACCATGAGACTGAGGAATAGTTACAGCGATTACACAGAGTCTGAATTTATCGATTTCCTAAAAGAGGTTTACCGTGCCAACGCTGAAGAACCTGATGAAGTACTAGCCCCCCTTCTTAAACATTTTTCTGAAGTAACGGAGCATCCTAGCGGAACAGACCTGATCTATTGGCCGGAGAGTGACGATCAAGGTGAACTTGAGGCAGTACTTGATATTGTTAAAAAGTGGCGAACTGATAACGGAAAACTAGGATTCAGAGAGGACTGAGGCGGAATCACAATCGAGTGCAGAAACTACCCTGCGCACTGCAGGGTAGCCTTAACTATTCACCAACCCAATTCCGGAAGGTGGAGCCTCTTACGACGTACACAACATAAGAGTGGATCAGCTTGTACGTGGTTCCCGGCGGTAAGGCAGTGCCGGTAAGGGCCGCAACATTTGATACTGAACGGCAGGTATACAGCCTCGCACTGGAGAACCCACAGCGCATCCTGACCTGGACACCCGCCAGCCCGCCCGGAGGTGGTGAAGGTAGCTCCACTAGCCTGCCACCCGCTCCGCCGGGCACGATTGTTTACACCGGCAGCAGCCTCAACCCTGTAAGCAACACAACGGACCTGCACTGGATCTTCTCGATCAGGAACGGCTGATCATCACCTTCCCGATCGACTTGGGATTGCTGCCTATCCTGGTGGTGTTCAAGAGTCCGAGGTTTGAGGCTGGGACCTCCATTGGACAAGGCGTGCAGGTTACAGAGACATGGCGCGCGCAGGCCGCCAGCCGTGAAGGTGCGCCAATCCCAACGGAAAAAGCGGCTTTAAGTCATAACCAACATATGCCCCGACTTCACGGGGCATATCACTCCTAGATCCTGAATATTCCTACACGCTCATCAAAAAAACCTCACACCAAATGCAGCACGGTGAAGATTCCCATCCCAAATAAGCACAGCCATGATCCATGCATCACTTCAAGAGAGAAACGCTGTCATGGCTATGTACCTCCCAGAGCACCTTGTAAAAAGTCTTGCAGAGCAAACTTTCGTCAGCTTCGAAGACTTCGCCCAGTCCTTCTGGATGGCCCTCGCCGAAGATCCGGTCTACTCCCACCAATTCGTCGCCTCGCAACTCAACCGCATCAAACAAGGCTGGCCACCCCGCGCGCCCTTCGGCGAAACCGCCAAAGGCGTGCGCAACTATCAGATCTGCCACATAGACCCACCCACCGTGGGCGGTGCGATGTACGACGCCGAGAATCTGCGGATCATGAGCGCCCTGCAGTACGCGCTGTCTTCGGAGATAGAGTGGTGATCAGTCAAAAGCAAAGCATCGCCGACTACACCTGCGCAGAATTCCGGAGCGTTGTCGAGGAACTGCTCCAGGCAACCGGAACTTCAGCCTGGCAGGATCGATTA
>NZ_DJTF01000211.1:0-11476 GCF_002438125.1 Pseudomonas sp. UBA6315 | reverse complement strand
GCACCAAGATGGTCGGCGGCGTCACCCCAGGCAAGGGTGGCACCACCCACCTGGGCCTGCCGGTGTTCAACACCGTCAAGGAAGCCGTGGAAGCTACCGGCGCTGACGCTTCGGTCATCTACGTTCCGGCTCCGTTCTGCAAGGACTCGATCCTGGAAGCGGCATTCGGCGGCATCAAGCTGATCGTCTGCATCACCGAAGGCATCCCGACCCTGGACATGCTGGACGCCAAGGTCAAGTGCGACGAGCTGGGCGTTACCCTGATCGGCCCTAACTGCCCAGGTGTCATCACCCCGGGCGAGTGCAAGATCGGCATCATGCCAGGCCACATCCACCTGCCAGGCAAGGTCGGTATCGTTTCGCGTTCCGGCACCCTGACCTACGAAGCTGTGAAGCAGACCACCGACGCCGGCTTCGGCCAGTCGACCTGCGTCGGCATCGGCGGTGACCCGATCCCGGGCTCCAACTTCATCGACATCCTGAAGCTGTTCCAGGAAGACCCGAAGACCGAGGCGATCGTCATGATCGGCGAGATCGGCGGTTCGGCTGAAGAAGAAGCCGCGGCCTACATCAAGGCCCACGTGACCAAGCCAGTCGTTTCCTACATCGCCGGTGTTACCGCACCTGCGGGCAAGCGCATGGGCCACGCTGGCGCCATCATCTCCGGCGGCAAGGGCACTGCGGACGAGAAGTTCGCCGCCCTGCAGGACGCTGGTGTGAAAACCGTGCGTTCCCTGGCTGACATCGGCAAGGCCCTGGCCGAGCTGACTGGCTGGGAAGCCAAGAAGTAAGTAACACGTAATACCCCCACGCGCACAAAGGCCACCTTCGGGTGGCCTTTGTCGTTTCTGTCACTAGGATTTTTCGATGGGTTTGATAGGAAATTTGAAGCAGACGAATGTGTCAATCCGAGGATAATTCCTACTGTCCACGGTCACACAGACGACAAACATGTACGCACATCGGACAAGCGTCAGCGTTGCAGTGCGTTTACCGGGTAAAACGGTTAATCTACGCGTTCACTCTGTGCCCGTACCCCAAAAGGGAACGACACGCTAAACGGGTCTGGCCTATCAAGCCGGGCAGCATTTCCCTCATCCATAGGGAAATCCCTTCTCGAATCCCGATTTCAGCAGTGTGGTACTACCCTAAATGAAAGTTTTAAAAGGCCAGGATATCCTGGCGCTTGGCTTTATGACGTTTGCGCTTTTCGTGGGCGCCGGCAACATCATCTTCCCGCCTATCGTCGGCCTGCAGTCTGGCCCGCACGTGTGGATGGCCGCACTAGGCTTCCTGGTGACTGCGGTAGGCCTGCCGGTCATCACCGTGGTCGCCCTGGCCAAGGTCGGTGGCGGCATGGATGCCCTGAGCAGCCCGATCGGCAAGTTCTTCGGCGGCCTGCTGGCGGCCGTGTGCTACCTCTCGGTCGGCCCGCTGTTCGCGACCCCGCGTACCGCGACCGTGTCGTTCGAGGTGGGCGTGGCGCCGCTGACTGGCGAAAGCCCGCTGGCCCTGTTCATCTACAGCCTGGTGTACTTCCTCGTGGTGCTGGCCGTGTCCATGTATCCGGGCAAGCTGCTCGATACCGTGGGCCGCTTCCTCGCGCCGCTGAAGATCATCGCCCTGGCGGTACTTGGCATCGCGGCCTTCGCGCTGCCGGCCGGGACCATTGGTGAAGCGCAGCCGGCCTATGCCGCCGCGGCGTTCTCCAAAGGCTTCTCCGATGGCTACCTGACCATGGACACCCTGGGTGCCCTGGTGTTCGGCATCGTCATCGTCAATGCCATCCGCTCGCGCGGCGTCGAGTCGCCCAAGCTGATCACCCGCTACGCCATCATCGCCGGCCTGATCGCTGGTGTGGGCCTGGCGCTGGTGTACATCAGCCTGTTCCGCCTGGGTGCCGGCAGCCACGACATCGCGGCCGATGCCACCAACGGTGCGGCGGTACTGCACGCTTATGTGCAGCACACCTTCGGCTCGCTTGGCAGCGGCTTCCTGGCCGTGCTGATCGCGCTGGCTTGCCTGGTGACCGCAGTGGGCCTGACCTGTGCCTGCGCCGAGTACTTCAGCCAGATTCTGCCGCTGTCGTACCGCGCGCTGGTGGTGATCCTGGCGGGCTTCTCGCTGGTGATTTCCAACCTGGGCCTGACCAAGCTGATCATGTTCTCGATCCCCGTGCTGACCGCCATCTACCCGCCTTGCATCGTGGTGGTGGGCCTGAGCTTCGTGAAGGAGCTGTGGAATTCGCCGACGCGCATCCTGGCGCCGGTGATGCTGGTGTCGCTGGTGTTCGGCATCGTCGATGCGATCAAGGGCAGCACCATCGCCCATGTGCTGCCGGACTTCATGGCGCACCTGCCGCTGAGCGACCAGGGCCTGGCCTGGCTGGTGCCTTCGGTGGTGACGCTGGTGGCTGCCGTGGCCTGCGACCGCATGCTCGGCAAGCCGCGCGAAGCGCTGGCCTGATGTGTTGAAGCCTGGCGACGGCACCGGCCACAAGCCGTAGGGTGCGCGCCGCAGGCGGAAACCAGAAAACCCCGCATTCGCAAGGATGCGGGGTTTTTGTTTGCCTGTACGGGCCTCATCGCCGGCAAGCCGGCTCCCACAAGTGAGCCTCCAGAGGGCAGGGGAGGTGGCATGGGAGCCGGCTTGCCGGCGATCAGGCCAGGCCGGGCAATGAACATTTTGTGCCGAATGTGTGTCTTTACCGACTTGCCGACGTCGAAACCCGGTTCCTATCCTTTGTGCACCTTGCCTTCGGGAAACCTGCATGAACTTCATCCAAAGCAACCTTCACAACCTGCTGGCCATCTGCTGGTTCGCGCTCTGCTGGGGCGGCTACACCCGCTACGCCATCTGGAAAGGGCGCGACACCGCGTGCCTGGCCAGCGTGTTGCATCTGTACCGAGAAGACTGGATGCGCCGCATGCTGCTGCGCGACAACCGTATCGCCGACGCCAGCGTGATCGGCAACCTCGAGCGCAATGCATCGTTCTTCGCCTCCAGCACCCTGATCATCCTGGCCGGTATTCTCACCGTGCTGGGCGCCTCGGACCGTGCGCTGTCATTGCTGGCCGACCTGCCTCTGGTGCAGCAGGCCTCCCAAGGCATGTCGGAGATCAAGTTGCTGTGCCTGGCAATGGTGTTCGTCTACGCCTTCTTCACCTTTAGCTGGTGCATGCGCCAGTACAACTTTGCAGCGGTATTGGTGGGCTCTGCGCCGATGATTGGTGAGCGCCTGGTCAATGAACTGGAGCGCAAGGCCTTTGCCTCAAGAGCGGCCCGGGTATTGTCGCTGGCGGCCAACCAGTTCAACTTGGGGTTGCGTTCCTACTATTTCGGCATGGCCATGCTGACCTGGTTCATCAGCCCCTGGTTGTTCATGGTCATGAGTGTGGGCGTGGTGCTGATTCTGTATCGCCGCGAGTTCCACTCCGATGTGCTCGAAGTGATGGTGTTCACGCCAACGGAAAGTGCACCTGCAGAGTTGGGCAAAGAAACGACAGTCACTAACTGAAACGGTTAACCCGAAAGTTATAGGCACAAAAAAACCCGACAAAGTCGGGTTTTTTTGTACAGCGCGATTACTGCTTGGCTGGCGCGGTTTCCGGCGCCGGAGTAGCCGGTGCGGCTTCTTCGGCGGCCTTCTGCTCGGCTTCGGCCTGATCTTTGGCGGCTTCGGCGTTTTCCTTGGCAGCGTCGTTCATTTTATCCTGAGCTTCGCCCATCTTTTCCTGGGCTTGCTCGGCGTGTTGCTGTGCGTCTTGGGCTTTGTCTTCGCTCGCTTTATCGCAAGCAGCCAGGCCCATGGTAGCAGCCAGCATCAGAGCAAAAGCAAAAGGTTTACGCATGGGGGTGTATCTCCTTGGTGGGATAAGTGACTTGTTCCTTCGAGTTCACTGCTCCGGAATAAGTTCCGCAGAGGTTACAGATATATAACACCGCGTTCTATATAGACTTTTTATCCCTTTTAT
This sequence comes from Pseudomonas sp. UBA6315, assembly GCF_002438125.1. Lineage (NCBI taxonomy): Bacteria > Pseudomonadati > Pseudomonadota > Gammaproteobacteria > Pseudomonadales > Pseudomonadaceae > Pseudomonas > Pseudomonas sp. UBA6315. Next base: position 7,502 of record NZ_DJTF01000211.1, on the reverse strand, counting down.
GCCGAGCGGGCAGTTGCCAGGGAAACTACCGATGAGCGATTCCAGCTTGATGGCCATGGCCGAACGATTCTTGTCGGCACTCAAACATTGCCAAGTATTGCAAATGCGCGTGGCACAGGCGGACGCCGAAGGCATGACCTTGATGATGCCCTGGTCACCCGCCATCGTCGGCAACCCGCAGACCGGTGCGGTGCATGGCGGCGCGCTGACCACGCTGATGGACACCACCTGCGGCATGGCCACGCTGTGCGTGCTGCCGCGCTTCGAGGTGTGCCCGACCCTGGATCTGCGCATCGACTACATGCACCCGGCCGAGCCGGGCAAGGCCATCTACGGCCATGCGCAGTGCTACCGGGTCACCCGTGATGTGATCTTCACCCGCGGCGCCGCCTACCAGGACGACCCGAACCAGCCGATCTGTCAGGTGGTCGGCACCTTCATGCGCCTGGGCCAGGACATCAAGGGCGGCATTCGTTTCGGCAACAGCCTGAAGGAGGGCGGCGCATGATCCCCGAAGACGTCCGCCAACGCCTCAATGCGGCCCACGCCGTGGGCGACTACCAGCCATTGCTGGCCCTGATACCCTACGCCGCGCTGATCGGCATTACCTGCCAGCGCCAGGGCGACGACCTGCTGTTCTGCCTGCCGGCCAACCAGGACAACATTGGCAACCCCTTGCTGCCGGCCATCCACGGCGGCGTGATCGCAGGCTTCATGGAGCTTTCGGCAGCGCTTTACCTGCTGATCTACAGCGAAAGCGCCAGCATCCCGAAAATCATCGATTTCTCCATCGACTATCTGCGCGCCGGCCACTACCGCGACACCTACGCCCAGTGCCAACTGTGGCGCCAGGGCCGGCGGGTGACCAACGTGGCGATCACCGCCTGGCAGGCTGACCGGCAGTCGCCGATCGCCACGGCCCGCGCGCATTTCAAGATCGAACCGGAAAAGCCCTTGAAATCATCGGGTCAGCCCCCATCTGAATGACATCCGCCGTCAACGCAGGCCGAATCGGCTGCCAGGCGCCAACTGCCATCAGATCGGAGTTTTGAAGACCATGAGTGTGGAAACACAAAAAGAAACCCTGGGCTTCCAGACCGAGGTGAAGCAACTGCTGCACCTCATGATTCATTCGCTGTACTCGAACAAGGAGATCTTCCTGCGCGAGCTGATCTCCAACGCCTCCGACGCCGCCGACAAGCTGCGTTTCGAAGCCCTGGCCAAGCCAGAGCTGTTCGAAGGCGACGCCGATCTGAAGATCCGCCTGAGCTTCGACAAGGACGCCGGCACCGTGACCCTCGAGGACAACGGCATCGGCATGAGCCGTGAAGACGTCATCGCGCACCTGGGCACCATCGCCAAGTCCGGCACCGCCGACTTCATGAAGAACCTCACCGGTGACCAGAAGAAGGATTCGCACCTGATCGGCCAGTTCGGCGTGGGCTTCTACTCGGCCTTCATCGTTGCCGACAAGGTCGACGTCTACAGCCGCCGCGCCGGCCAACCCGCCGCCGAAGGCGTGCACTGGTCGTCCAAGGGCGAGGGCGAGTTCGAAGTCGCCACCGTCGACAAGCCTGAGCGCGGCACCCGCATCGTTCTGCACCTGAAAAAGGACGAGCAGGAATTCGCCGATGGCTGGCGCCTGCGCAACGTGGTCAAGAAGTATTCCGACCACATTGCCCTGCCGATCCAGCTGCCCAAGGAGCAGGCAGCCGCCGAAGGCGAAGAGCAGCCGGCCGAGGAATGGGAAACCGTCAACCGTGCCAGCGCCCTGTGGACCCGTTCGCGTACCGAGATCAAGGACGAGGAATACCAGGAGTTCTACAAGCACATCGGCCATGACTTCGAGAACCCGCTGGCCTGGAGCCACAACAAGGTCGAAGGCAAGCTCGAGTACAGCTCGCTGCTGTACGTGCCGGCCCGTGCGCCGTTCGACCTGTACCAGCGCGAAGCGCCTCGCGGCCTGAAGCTGTATGTACAGCGCGTGTTCATCATGGACCAGGCCGAATCGTTCCTGCCGCTGTACCTGCGCTTCATCAAGGGTGTGGTCGACTCCAACGACCTGTCGCTGAACGTCTCGCGCGAGATCCTGCAGAAAGACCCGATCATCGACTCGATGAAGACCGCGCTGACCAAGCGCGTGCTGGACATGCTGGAGAAGCTGGCGAAGAACGAGCCTGAGCAATACAAGGGCTTCTGGAAGAACTTTGGCCAGGTGCTCAAAGAAGGCCCGGCCGAGGACTTCGCCAACAAGGAGAAGATCGCCGGCCTGCTGCGTTTCGCCTCCACCCACGATGACAGCGGCGAGCAGAGCGTTGCCCTGGCCGACTACCTGGCGCGCGCCAAGGAAGGGCAGGACAAGATCTACTACCTCACCGGCGAAACCTACGCGCAGGTCAAGAACAGCCCGCACCTGGAAGTCTTCCGCAAGAAAGGCATCGAAGTGCTGCTGCTGACCGACCGCATCGACGAGTGGCTGATGAGCTACCTCAACGAGTTCGATGGCAAGGCCTTCGTCGACGTTGCCCGTGGCGACCTGGACCTGGGCAAGCTGGACTCCGAGGAAGACAAGAAGGCCCAGGAAGAAGTCGCCAAGGAAAAAGAAGGCCTGGTCGAGCGCCTCAAAGGCGCCCTGGGTGACAGCGTTGCCGAAGTGCGCGTTTCCCACCGGCTGACCGATTCGCCGGCGATCCTCGCCATCGGCGAACAGGACCTGGGCCTGCAGATGCGCCAGATTCTCGAAGCCAGTGGGCAGAAGGTGCCGGATTCGAAGCCGATCTTCGAATTCAACCCAAGCCACCCGCTGATCGAGAAGCTCGACAACGAGCAGAGCGAAGACCGCTTCGCCGAGCTTTCGCACATTCTCTTCGACCAGGCGGCCCTGGCGGCCGGCGACAGCCTGAAGGACCCGGCGGCTTACGTTCGTCGCCTGAACAAGCTGCTGGTCGAGCTGTCTGCTTGAGTTGATGCACAGGAAAGCCCGCTTCGGCGGGCTTTTTTCATGGTGAGCTAAGGAGTGCTTGATGAGCAAGGTAATCGTCGAATCGTTGGTCTATCACCTGTCTGGCAAGACCTATGAAAGCCGCCTGGTCTACGAGCCAGGCGCGCTGCCAAAGCCCGGCCTGGTGATGGCGCCGAACTGGATGGGTATTGGCGAAGGCGCCGAGCGCATTGCCAAGGAAGTGGCCGAAAAGGGCTACGTGGTGCTGATCGCCGACCTGTATGGGCAATCGGTGCGCCCGTCCAATGCAGATGAGGCCGGTGCGGCGATGATGCCGCTGAAAAATGACCGGGCCGAGCTGCGCAAGCGCATGAACGAGGCGTTGTCGCAGCTGCTGGCGCAGTCCAAGGCGTTGCTGGAGCCGGGCAAGGTTGCCACGTTCGGCTTCTGCTTCGGCGGTTGCTGCGCCCTGGAGCTGGCCCGTACCGGCGCCGACCTGAGGGCTGCGGTGTCGTTCCATGGCACGCTGGATACCCCGAACCCGGAAGACGCCAAGCGCATCAAGGGCTCGGTGCTGGTGCTGCATGGCGCTGCCGACCCGCTGGTGCCGAAGGAGCAGCTGCCGGCGTTCGAGGAGGAGATGAACGCGGCCAAGGTGGATTGGCAGTTGCTCAGCTACGGCGGCGCGGTGCATTCGTTCACCGACCCCAACGCCAACGTGCCGGGCAAGATGCAATACGACCGCCGCACCTCGGAGCGCGCGTTCCGCTCGATGCACAACCTGCTGGCCGAAGTGTTCCAGCGCTGACGGCGCAGCAAAATCCGCTCCCACAGATAAAGTGTTGCCCCCGAATGTGGGAGCCGGCTTGCCGGCGATGGGCCGCAAAGCGGCCCTGACCTAGCGAGGCAACTCGATCCGCGAAGTCTCCCCAGGCACCACCGGCCAATCCCCCGCAGCCCACTTCACCCTGGCCCGCTCGATCAACTCCGGGTCACTGGCCACGAAGTTCCAGTTCATCCGCCGCGGCCCATCCAGTGCTGCGCCGCCGATCAGCACCAGCTGGCACTCGCCCTCGGCGTACAAGGCCACTTCTTCACCCTCTGGCAGCACCACCAGGCTGCACGCCTCGACTTCCTCGTCATCGAGCATCAGCTCGCCATCGAGCACATACAGCGCACGCTGCGCATGTTCGGCAGGCACCAGCAAGGTGGTCGCCGGTTGCATGTGCACATGCGCGTACAGGGTAGGGGAGAGCACCGGCACCGGCGATTCCAGGCAAAACCCGCTGCCGGCGATCATGCGGATGCGCACCCCCAGGCTATCGCTGACCGGCAGGCTCGCTGCCGGGTGATGGCTGTAGCTCGGCGTGCCTTGTTCAAGCTCGCGTGGCGAGGCCAGCCATACCTGCAGCCCATGCAAGCGCGAGCCGTGGGCCAGGGCGTCGGCAGGCGTGCGCTCGACGTGGGCCACGCCGCTGCCTGCGGTCATCCAGCTCACATCGCCGGGCAGCACGCGCTGCTCCGAGCCGAGGCTGTCCTTGTGCACGATGGCCCCTTCGAACAGGTAGGTCAGGGTCGACAGCCCGATATGCGGGTGCTGGCGGATATCCATGCCGTGCCCGGGCGCGTAATCGGTCTCGAGCATATGGTCGAAGAACACGAACGGGCCGACGCTGCGGCACTGGGCCGAGGGCAGCGGGCGCAGGATCGGTTGGCCCTCCACCGATTCGGCACGTGGGCGGATGACCAGGGGGCGGCTCATGGTGGGCTCCAGGCGGGCGGCATTTGCCCCCAAGCATAGCGGTTTGCCGGGCGCAGCTGAACCGCCGTGCGCGGTGGCGGGTCTATGCTGCTGTATCGGCCAAAGGAAGCTGCCCATGATCGCCAAAACACTGGCTGGCGTGCTGTTGTTCGCAGGGCTGTGCCAGGCGGCGCAGGCGCGTGAGTACCGCTACAGTGACGCCCACCTGCACTACGTCGACTTTTTCCAGGAAAGCGAAGGCATGCCCGCGCTGCTCAAGGCCATGGATGAGGCGGGTGTCGAGCATTCGATGATCTCGGGCATCCCGGTGGCCAAGAAGTGGCACGAGGATGAACCCAAGCGCCCGCGCTATTACGCCGGCGACGACGCCGATGCCTACTGGTACAGCGCCACCGACACCTATGTGGCGGCAGCCCTGCAGAAGCTGCCGGCTGAGCAGCGCAAACGCTTTCACCCGTTTCTCAGTGGCTTCAACCCGGTGGACAAGAACGCGGTCAGCCATATCGAGCGCATGCTCGATCTGCACCCCGGCCTCTGGCAGGGCATCGGCGAAGTCTTCACCCGCCACGACGACCTCACCGCACTGACCAGCGGCGATACCCCGCGGGCCAACAACGAGGCGATGACGCGCATCTATCACCTGGCTGCCGAGCACGACATGCCGGTGCTGGTGCATTCCAACATCACCTCCAAGCGCGAGCGCAACCCGCTGTACCTGGCCGAGATCGAAGAGCCGCTGCGCAATCACCCGCACACCCGGTTCATCTGGGCGCATGCGGGCAGCAGCGTGGAAATTCACCGGCACCAGACGCACATGGACTTTCTGCTGCCAGTGCTGACGCGCCTGCTGGAGGATTACCCGAACTTGTATGTCGACTTGTCGTGGAGTGTGCTGGCGCCTTACCTGCTGGATGACCAGGGCGTGCCGCGCAAGGCGTGGGTCGATCTGGTGGTGAAGTACCCCGAGCGGTTCATGCTGGGCTCGGATGTGGTGGGCAGGTTTGGCAGCCTGGGCGAGCAGATGCACGGCTTCGAGCCGTTTCTCGATGCCTTGCCCGAGGCGGTGGCGAACAAGGTGGCGCGGGATAATTTTCTGGCTGTCTTGCCCAGGCAGCGTTAGATGTTGCCTTTTCTGGCCTCATCGCTGGCAAGCCAGCTCCCACCTGTACCGCGCTGTGCTCAAGGCGCAAGCACAAAAGAAAACGCCCCGAACCAGTCGGGGCGTTTTCATTTACAGCGCCAGGGCCTTACTTGCCTTCCCAGCGCTTGAGCACCAGGGTGGCGTTGGTGCCGCCGAAGCCGAAGCTGTTGCTCATGACCGTATCGATCTTGGCGTTTTCTTCGGTCTTGCGCAGGATCGGCAGGTCGGCGACCTCCGGGTCCAGCTCGTCGATGTTGGCGGAGCCGGCGATGAAGTTGTTTTCCATCATCAGCAGGCAGTAGATCGCCTCGTGCACGCCAGCGGCGCCCAGCGAGTGGCCGGACAGGCTCTTGGTCGAGCTGATCTTCGGTGCCTTGTCGCCGAACACGGCGCGCACGCCCTTCATTTCGGCAACGTCACCGACCGGGGTCGAGGTGCCGTGGGTGTTCAGGTAGTCGATCGGGGTGTCGACGGTGGACAGCGCCTGCTGCATGCAGCGGATGGCGCCTTCGCCGCTTGGGGCGACCATGTCGTAGCCGTCGGAAGTCGCGCCGTAGCCGACGATTTCGGCGTAGATCTTGGCGCCGCGGGCCAGGGCATGTTCCAGCTCCTCGACCACCACCATGCCGCCACCGCCAGCGATGACGAAGCCATCACGGTCGGCGTCGTAGGCGCGCGAGGCCAGTTCCGGGGTTTCGTTGCGCTTGGTCGACAGGGCGCCCATGGCATCGAACAGGAACGACTGGCTCCAGTGCTCTTCTTCACCGCCACCGGCGAAGACGATGTCCTGCTTGCCCCACTGGATCTGCTCCAGGGCGGTGCCGATGCAGTGCGCGGAAGTGGCGCAGGCCGACGAGATCGAGTAGTTGATGCCCTTGATCTTGAACGGCGTGGCCAGGCACGCCGACACGGTGCTGCCCATGGTGCGGGTGACGCGGTACGGGCCGACGCGCTTGACGCCTTTCTCGCGCAGGGTGTCCAGCGCTTCCATCTGGTTCAGGGTCGAGGCGCCGCCGGAGCCAGCCACCAGGCCGGTACGCGGGTTGGAAACCTGCTCTTCGGTCAGGCCCGAGTCCTTGATCGCGTCCTGCATCGCCAGGTAGGCGTAGGCCGCGGCGTGGCCGACGAAGCGGTAGACCTTGCGGTCGATCAGTTCTTCGAGGTTGAGGTCGATGGAGCCGGAAACCTGGCTACGCAGCCCCTGTTCCTTGTATTCCGGGTTGTAACGGATACCCGGACGGCTGTTGCGCAGGTTTTCGGTGACGGTAGCTTTGTCATTGCCCAGGCACGAAACGATGCCCAGACCAGTGATAACGACGCGGCGCATGCGAATAACCCTTAGAAATTGTCAGTGGAGGTGAACACGCCGACCCGCAGGCCTTCGGCAGTGTAGATCTCGCGGCCGTCAACGCTGACCGAGCCATCGGCGATGGCCATGTTCAGCTTGCCCTTCAGGACGCGCTTGATGTGAATGTTGTAGGTGACGGTCTTGGCGGTAGGCAACACCTGGCCAAAGAACTTCACTTCGCCCGAACCCAGCGCACGGCCGCGGCCTGGCAGGCCCTGCCAGCCGAGGAAGAAGCCGACCAGCTGCCACATGGCATCGAGGCCCAGGCAGCCTGGCATTACCGGGTCGCCTTCGAAGTGGCAGGCGAAGA
>NZ_DJTF01000134.1:19443-62854 GCF_002438125.1 Pseudomonas sp. UBA6315 | reverse complement strand
CCGTCGACCGAACCGAAGTTGCCCTGGCCGTCGACCAGCAGGTAGCGCAGCGAGAACGGCTGGGCCATACGCACGATGGTGTCGTAGACCGCAGTGTCGCCGTGCGGGTGGTACTTACCGATCACGTCACCGACCACACGGGCGGATTTCTTGTACGGCTTGTTCCAGTCGTTGCCCAGTTCGCTCATCGCATAGAGAACGCGACGATGCACGGGCTTCAAGCCGTCACGCGCATCGGGCAGCGCTCGCCCGACAATCACGCTCATCGCGTAGTCGAGGTAAGACTGTCTCAGTTCGTCTTCGATATTGACCGGGAGGATTTCTTTGGCCAGTTCGCCCATGAGAAGCCTGATTCCTTTTTCTGGTGAAACTTCGTAGCTCCATCAAGGGCCGAACGAAGCTCGCCGCCGCAGCGCTTAGGGGTGCGACGACTTACGACAAATCAATGAGTTGTGCCATGGATCTGCGCAAAATTGGCCGCCGTGATGGGCGGTCTTGGAAACTGCCGGATGTTATCACAAAGGCAGTGGCGGTGGGGAGATGTGGCAGCCTGCCGCTGGGCAAGAATATGAGGGGTTCGCGGCGGCCCTATCGCCGGCAAGCCGGCTCCCACAGGAAGCTTGGGCCTGTGGTAAGCCGGTGGGAGCCGGCTTGCCGGCGATAGGGCCCGACCGGCCTAGTGCAAACGCTTGCGGCACACCAGCTGGGCAAGCTTGGCCGCATCCGGCCGCTCGACGATGCCACGCTCGGTCACGATCACATCGATCAGGTCCGCCGGGGTCACGTCGAACACCGGGTTGAACACCTCGACATCCGGCGCCACCCGGGTGCCGGCATAATCGAGCAACTCGTCGGCATCGCGCTCTTCCAGCGGAATGTCCTCGCCGGTCGCCAGGTTCAGGTCGATGCTGGTACTTGGCGCCACCACCATGAAGCGCACCCCGTGGTGCATGGCGCTGACCGCCAGCTGATAGGTGCCGATCTTGCCGGCCATGTCGCCGTTGGCCGCGATGCAGTCGGCACCGACCACCACCCAGGTGATGCCTTTGGTCTTCATCAGGTGGGCCAGCGCCGAGTCGGCGCACAGGGTCACCGGGATGCCTTCGTTGGCCAGCTCCCAGGCGGTCAGGCGCGAACCCTGCAGCCAAGGGCGGGTTTCGCCGGCATACACACGCTCGACCATGCCCTCCAGGTAGCCGGCGCGGATCACCCCCAGCGCCGTGCCGAAGCCGCCGCTGGCCAGCGCCCCGGCATTGCCGTAGGTCAGCAGGGTCTGCGCGTTGCCCTGGTGCCGGCGGATCAGCTCGATGCCGTACTGGGCCATGGTCAGGTTGGCCTCGCGGTCGCTTTCGTGGATGGCCACCGCCTCCGCCTCCATGATCGCCAGCACGTCCTCGTCGGGGCGCAGCCGCTGCAGGCGCTCGCGCATGCGGTTGAGCGCCCAGAACAGGTTGGCGGCGGTGGGCCGCGATTCGGCCAGGGTGAGGAAGTCCTCTTCCAGGTCCATCTCCCAGTCGCCGCCCTCGGCCAGGCGCTCTTCCAGGGCCAGCACCAGGCCATAGGCCGCGGCGATGCCGATGGCCGCCGCGCCGCGCACGGCCATGTCACGAATGGCTGCGGCCACCTGCGCGACATTGTCGCAGGCCAGCCAGCGCTCCTGCGACGGCAGCAGGCGCTGGTCGAGCAGGTGCAGGACGCGGTGCTGCCAGCGAATCCCGGTCACCTTCTGTGCCGCCAAAAGTCGCTCGCGCATCCCCTCTCCCCGTCATTCGGATATCAAAAGCCGGCGATTATAGCGACCCTGGGCCTTGGGCGCTCGGGTATACTCCGGCGCAATTCGTAGAAGATTCAGAGGATTGTTCAATGAGCAACGTCGACCACGCCGAAATCGCCAAGTTCGAAGCCTTGGCGCACCGCTGGTGGGACCGCGAAAGCGAGTTCAAGCCGCTGCACGACATCAACCCGCTGCGCGTCAACTGGATCGACGAGCGCGTCAGCCTGGCCGGCAAGAAAGTCCTCGACGTGGGCTGCGGTGGCGGCATTCTCAGCGAGGCCATGGCCCTGCGCGGTGCCAGCGTCACCGGTATCGACATGGGCGAAGCGCCGCTGGCCGTGGCCCAGCTGCACCAGCTGGAATCGGGCGTGCAAGTGGAGTACCGGCAGATCACCGCCGAGGCCCTGGCCGAAGAAATGCCCGAGCAGTTCGATGTGGTCACCTGCCTGGAAATGCTCGAGCACGTGCCCGACCCGTCGTCGGTGATCCGCGCCTGCTACCGCATGGTCAAGCCCGGTGGCCAGGTGTTCTTCTCGACCATCAACCGCAACCCCAAGGCCTACCTGCTGGCCATCGTCGGCGCCGAATACATCCTCAAGATGCTGCCGCGCGGCACCCACGACTTCAAGAAATTCATCCGCCCGTCCGAGCTGGGCGCCTGGAGCCGCGTTGCCGGCCTTGAAGTGAAGGACATCATCGGCCTGACCTACAACCCGCTGACCAAGCACTACAAACTGTGCAGCGACGTCGACGTCAACTACATGATCCAGACCCTGCGCGAGGAATGAGCATGCGTTTGCGAGCAGTACTCTTCGACATGGACGGCACCCTGCTCGACACGGCGCCGGACTTCATCGCCATCTGCCAGGCCATGCTGGCCGAACGCGGCCTGCCGGCCGTCGACGACAAGCTGATCCGTGACGTGATCTCCGGCGGCGCCCGCGCGATGGTCGCCGCGACCTTCGCCATGGCCCCCGAAGACGATGGCTTCGAGGCGCTGCGCCTGGAGTTCCTGGAGCGTTACCAGCGCGACTGCGCGGTGCACAGCAAGCTGTTCGACGGCATGGGCGAACTGCTGGCCGACATCGAGAAAGGCAACCTGCTGTGGGGCGTGGTCACCAACAAGCCGGTGCGCTTCGCCGAACCTATTATGCAGCGCCTGGGCCTGGCCGAGCGCTCGGCCCTGCTGATCTGCCCGGACCACGTCAAGCACAGCAAGCCCGACCCCGAGCCGCTGATCCTGGCCTGCAAGACCTTGAACCTGGACCCGGCCAGCGTCTTGTTCGTCGGCGACGACCTGCGCGACATCGAGTCCGGCCGCGACGCCGGCACCCGCACCGCGGCAGTGCGCTATGGCTATATTCATCCAGAAGACAACCCGAACAACTGGGGTGCCGATGTGGTGGTGGACCACCCGCTGGAGTTGCGCAAGGTGATCGACAGCGCCCTGTGCGGTTGCTGAGCTTGACGATCAACGCGAACTCTATGGGAGCGGGCTTGCCCCGCTCCCACAAGGCCCGTGTCAGCCCATAGAGATAGGGAATATTCAATGTTCGACTACACCGCCCGCCCCGACCTGCTCAAAGGCCGGGTCATCCTGGTCACCGGTGCCGGCCGCGGCATCGGCGCCGCCGCTGCCAAGGCCTACGCCGCCCTGGGCGCCACCGTGCTGCTGCTGGGCAAGACCGAAGCCAACCTCAACGAGGTCTACGACCAGATCGAGGCCGCCGGCCATCCGCAGCCGGTGGTGATCCCGTTCAACCTGGAAACCGCCCTGCCCCACCAGTACGACGAGCTGGCGGTGATGATCGAGGACCAGTTCGGGCGCCTCGACGGCCTGCTCAACAACGCTTCGATCATCGGCCCGCGCACGCCACTGGAGCAGCTCTCGGGCGACAACTTCATGCGCGTGATGCACATCAACGTCGATGCCACCTTCATGCTCACCAGCACCCTGCTGCCGCTGCTCAAGCTGTCGGAGGACGCCTCGGTGGTGTTCACCTCCAGCAGCGTCGGGCGCAAGGGCCGTGCCTACTGGGGCGCCTATGGGGTGTCGAAGTTCGCCACCGAAGGGCTGATGCAGACCCTGGCCGACGAGCTTGAAGGGGTTGCGCCGGTGCGCTCCAACAGCATCAACCCGGGCGCCACGCGCACGGCGATGCGGGCCCAGGCCTATCCGAGCGAGAACCCGCAGAACAACCCGCTGCCTGAAGAGATCATGCCGGTGTACCTATACCTGATGGGGCCGGACAGCACCGGGGTCAATGGGCAGGCGTTCAACGCCCAGTGAGCCTGTGTCGCCTCCGGCAAGCCAGCTCCCTGTAGGAGCCGGCTTGCCGGCGATAGGGCCGGCCCAGTCTCAACCCGCAGCCAACGCCGGGCGCATACGCCCCTGCTGCCGCCCTTCCATCTGCATGCACCGTTCCAGGAACAGGTACATGCAGTCGTAACTCTTGCAGATCGCCTTGCGCAGTTCATTGCGCAGCCCCTGGGTGGGGTTCTCGCCGGCCAGGGTGCAGATGATTTCCAGCGCCTCCCACGGGTGCGCGTCATCATACTGGGCATGCATCTTCAGCCACTTCATGGCGCGCTTGCGCTGGTCTTCCGGGAAGCCCATGGCATAGGTGTCTTCGGCGCAGACCACCGCCGACCACTCCCCCGTCGCCCCTTCGATGGCGTAGTTGGTGGCCGCCATGGCAATGGCCAGCGACTCGGTGGTGCACACTCGCCAGCACCAGTCGTTGAGCCCGTTGAGCTCCGCCGGCACTTCCTGGCCCTGCAGTTCGTGCAGGTGGATACCGTGCGCGTGGCACCAGTGCACCCAGTAGTCGGCATGGTTGAGTTCGACGCGGATATTGCGCATCAGCCAGCGCCGCGCCATGTCCTCGCCGGGGTGGCGGGCGTAGCGGGTCTTGGTCAGGTTATGGGCCATGTACAGCGAGAACTGCTCCACCACCGGCCAGCCACCGATCAGGTACTGGCGAATGGTCGACTGGCGCAGTTGACCATCGCGCAAGCGCTGGTAGAACTCATGCTCGACTACCCGGCGCTTGCTCTCCCGGCAATCTTCGATCAGCTGCTGAGCCCATTGGGGGTAACTGGCGGGGTCCATCAATGGCCCGATACGAACGAATGCATCAATCACTTTCAGCTCCTTGATCCCTGTGATCTTGCCGGCATGTATTCAGCGAAAGGTTCCAGGCGCCCGATGCAGCAGGGGCCGTGCAGCAATCCGTTGGCGCTGCAGACTGTCGCAGGTGAACACCTGCGGTCGTTCGATCAGATAGCCCTGGGCGTAGTCCACGCCGATCTCCTGCAAGGCCTGCTCGATCAACGGTGTTTCAACGAACTCGGCGATGGTCCGTTTGCCCATGACATGGCCGATGTGGTTGATCACCTCGACCATGGCCCGGTTGACCGGATCATCCAGCATATCTTTGACAAAACTTCCGTCGATCTTCAAGAAGTCGACAGGTAAATGTTTCAAATAGGCGAATGACGACATTCCGGCACAGAAGTCATCCAGCGAGAACTTGCAGCCCAGCCCTTTCAATTCGTTGATGAATCGGATGGCGCTGCCCAGGTTGGCAATGGCGCTGGTTTCAGTGATCTCGAAACAGATCAGCCGGGGCGGGATGGCATATTCGACGAACAGCCGCCGCAGGTACTCGAGAAACTTGTCATCGCCGATGCTCGAACCCGACAGGTTGATCGCGCACATGGCCAGCGGGCCTTCCCGGCCTTCGTCCAGGCTTTGCCGGATGACCTGGAACACATTGCGCACCACCCAGCGGTCGAGCGCCGTCATCAGGCCATAACGCTCGGCCGCCGGGATGAAGCTGTCCGGCAGGATGGTGCGGCCGCTTTCATCGTGCAGGCGCAGGAGGATTTCGATATGGCCAGGCCCGTCGATGGCCGCGAGCGGAGCAATTTCCTGGGCGTAGAGGCAGAAGCGGTTTTCCTCCAGGGCCACGTGCAGGCGCTGGATTCAGGCCATCTCGCCAAAGCGCATGGACAGCTCGCTGTCATCGGCGTGGTACACCTGCACCCGGTTGCGCCCCTTCTCCTTGGCCATGTAGCAGGCCATGTCGGCCGCCCGCAGGGAGGCTTCCAGGGTGGAAGGCGCCTGCGCCATGTTGACCAGGCCGATGCTCACGGTGGTCACGAAGGGCCGCCCCTTCCACACGAAGTGCAAGCTCTGCACGGCCTGGCGCAGGTTTTCGGCGATCTTTTCCGCCTGCTCGGGCGGGCAGTTTTCCAGCAGCACGCCGAATTCGTCGCCGCCCAGGCGGGCCAGGGTGTCACCCTCGCGCAGCCCCGACTGCAGCACGGCGCAGATGTGCCGCAGCAGCTCATCGCCGGCGGCATGGCCGCAGGTATCGTTGACCAGCTTGAACTGGTCGAGGTCGAGGAACATCAGCGCGTGCCGCCCGGCCTGGCGCACCAGGCCATTGAGCGCCTGCTCCAGGCGGTACTCGAACTCGCGGCGGTTGGCCAGGCCGGTCAGGGCGTCATGGGTCGCCTGCCATGACAGGTTGGCGATGTACTGGCGCTCCTGGGTCATGTCGTGCAGCACCAGCACGATGCCGGCCACCTGCCCGTCATTGATGATCGGCGAGCCGACCAGGTTGATCGACACCGTGGTGCCGTCCAGGCGCTGGATCAGCCGCGCATGCTCGGCACCGCCCTTGAGGTTGCCGCTGAGCACCTGCTCGAGCAGCCCCCTGCCATCGCTCTCGGCCTGCTCCTCGACCAGGCTGAACAGCGCCGTCAGCGGCAGGCCCAGGGCTTGCCCGGCCTGCCAGTGGGTCAGTTGCTCGGCGGCGGGGTTCATGTAGCCGATGCAGCCGTCGACATCGGTGGTGATCACCGCATCGCCAATCGCCTGCAAGGTGATCTGCGCCCGTTCCTTTTCTTCCTGCAGGGCGCTGGCGAAGGCCTGGCGCTGGGCCAGCAACTTGCTCGAACGGCGCCAGGCGATGGTGATGAGGAACAGCGCGGTGAGCAGGTTGGTGATCAGCAGCACCCGCAGCAGCATGCGCGAGCCCTCGCCCAGGGCATCGCTGAAGGCCTTGGCTGCCGGCGTTACGCCTTCATTGATGAAGACGATGCGGGCACGCCAGTCGTCCACCCGCTCAGGCGTGGCCTGCCCCTTGGCGAAGCCGTCGCGCATTTCGTTGGCCAGCACGTCCAGCTTGTTCAGGTAGTCGTCGCCGATGTTCCAGTAGGCGATGGCGGTCTGCATGTAGCTGATCTGGTGAAAGTTGCGGTAGAACCAGATGATCCGGTCGACGTCGTCGGGGTGGTTGCCGCCCTGCAGCACGGCCTGGCGCGCGGCCTCCAGGTCCGGGTCGGGCTGGTCGAGGACCTCGCGCAGCAAGTGGTCGCCCTGGGGCACGGTGATGACCTGGCGGTAGCGCTCGTAGGTGCGCTCGTCGCCGCTGTCGGCATACAGGTTCAGGTAGTAGATGGCATCTTTCTGCGCCTTGGACCACAGGCTTTCGCCCGCGACGTAGGCCCGCACGGCCGACAACGCATAAAGGCTGAGGCTGCCCAGCAAGACCTGGAAGACTACAACGGCGATGAAGGGCCAGATGATACCCAGCAACCTTGGCGCCTCTAGCGTGCGATATCCCTTCATGTAGTCCCTGTCACAGAGCAGAAAAGGCTCGATTCAACCCAGACAAGCACAGCGTAGGCCATTTGCCATCTGCATGACGGGGAATTTTGCCAGGGATATCAGGATTCAGGTCTGCTGCAAATGCCCATACAACTTGGCATACAGCCCGCCTTCGGCAATCAGCTGCTGATGGCCTCCGTCCTCGGCCACATGCCCGCCATCGAACACCAGCACCCGGTCAGCCTGCTTCACCGCCGACAGGCGGTGGGCGATGATCAGCGTGGTACGGCCACTGAGAAAACGCGCCAGGGCCTGATGCAGGTTGTACTCGGTGGCAGCGTCCAGCGCCGAGGTGGCCTCGTCGAGGATCACCACCTTGGGCTCGGCCAGGACCATGCGGGCAATCGCCAGGCGCTGGCGCTGCCCGCCAGACAAGCGCACCCCGGAACGCCCCACCACACTGTCCAGGCCCTGGGGCAAGGCGGCGATGGTGGCGTCCAGCTGGGCGATGCGCAGAGCCTGCCAACAGGCTTCATCGGTGCACTCGCGGCCCATGGTCAGGTTGGCGCGCACGCTGTCGTTGAACAGCGACGGATGCTGCAGCACCACCGCGACGTTCTCGCGCAAGGTTTCCAGGCCGATTTCCTGCAGGCTCGCACCGCCGAAGCGGATAGTGCCGGCCTGGGCGCTGTACAAGCCCAGCAGCAACTGCACCAGGGTGCTCTTGCCGCCGCCACTGGCACCGACGATGGCCACCTTCTCACCCGGCGCGATGGACAGGTCGAGGTGCTCGAGCACCGGCTCGTCGGCATAGGCAAAACGCAGGTCGCGCACTTCGATGCCCACGGTTTCACGACCGGCGAACGGGTCGCTGGCCGCCGCGTACTGCGGCTCGTCATCGCGCGCCAGCAGCTCGTTGAGGCGGCTCAGCGCGCCACCGGCCGCATAGTAGGCGTATTGCAGATTGAGCAGCTGCTCGACCGGGCCGATCATGAACCACAGGTAGCTGAACACCGCCAGCATCTGCCCGATCGACAGGTCGGAGAACAGCACCGTGAGCATCGCCGCCGCGCGGAAGATATCGATGCCGAACTGGAACAGCAGACCACTGGCGCGCCCGCTGGCGTCGCTCTTCCATTGCGAATCCACGGCGTAGTCGCGCACTTCGCGGGCGCGCAGGCCAAGGCGGCCGAGGAAGTAGCCCTGGCGGTTGCCGGCGCGGATTTCCTGGATGGCATCGAGGGTTTCCGCCAGCGCCTGGGTAAAGCGCGAGGTGCTGTCGTTCTCGAGCTTCTTCAGGTGCTTGACGCGCTTGCCCAACTGCACAGTGAAGTAGATCACCAGCGGGTTGAACAGCAGGATCAGCAGCGCCAGCTTCCAGTGCATCCACATCAGGATCGCCGCGGTGCCGGTCAGCGTGAGCATGGCCACCAGGAAACGGCTGAGGGTTTCGCCGACGAACTTGTCCAGGGTGTCCAGGTCGGTGACCAGGTGGGTGGTCACGGTGCCGCTGCCCAGGCTTTCGTATTCCTTGAGCGAGATGCGCTTGAGCCGCTCGATCAGACGGATGCGCAGGCGGTAGACGATGTCCTTGGCCAAGCCCGCGAACAGCTTGGCCTGCACCACGTTGAACGCCAGCGCGGCCAGGCGCAGGCACAGCGTCACCACCAGCATCAGGCCGATGTAGCCGGCCGCCACCTGCCAGCCGCTGGGCAGCAGGTGGTTCATGAACTTCAGGGCGGCGTCGCCATGGCCCAGCAGCACTTCGTCGACCAGCAACGGCAGCAGCAACGGGATCGGCACGCTGCAGCAGGCAGCCAGCACCGCCACCAGGTTGGCAGTCCACAGGTTTTTCTTGTGATGCAGGGCCAGGCGGCGGATTTCCGCCCAGCTCAGGCGGTCGGGCACAGCAGCGGGCTTCCCTGGCACAGGGTCGGGCGACCCTGGCAAATCAAGCACAGACGGCCTGCTGTAGCCAGCGGCCGAGCAACGGTTGCAGGCTCTCCAGCGGCTGGTAGCCGTTGGTCAGCAGCGCCAGCTGGCCATTGCGTTCGGCCAGCAGCGTCGGGAAGCCGGCGATGCCCAAGTCCTGCACCCAGCTGAAATCGGCGGCGGTGGCGGCGCGCATATCGGCGCGGGCGAAGGCCTCGGCGAACAGCGCGCGGTCAAAACCGGCCCGCTCGGCCAGCTCGACCAGGTGCGGGGCAGTGGTGACGTCCACGCCCTGCTCGTAGAACGACGCCTGGATCAGCGCCAGCAGCGGCCATACGCGCTCGGCGTCCAGCTCGCGGGCGGTGACCAGGGCCCGGCAAGCCGGCTCGGTGTCGTAGACGAAGCCGTCGGGCATGGCACCGTCGAAACGAAACGGCTGCCCGGTGGCCTCGCTCACCGCCTGCCAATGCTCGAGGATGTAGCGCCGGGTGGAGGCATCCAGGGCGCTGCCGCCGCTGCGCAAGCCACCCAGCACCAGCCGCGTCGGCACGCCCGCCTCAGCCGCCTGGGCGATCAGGGCCGCGGCCACCGGCGCGAACCCCCAGCACCAGGAGCACATCGGGTCCATCACATAGAGCAGGCGTGCGGTCATGCATCAGGCCTCGGCTTTGTAGTTGTAACCGATCGGGTGCGGCAGGTTGCGGGCCTTGGCCAGCTCGATCTGCTTCTGCCGGTCGATGGCGCTGCGCCGGGTCTTCTCGCTCAGGCTGTCCCAGCAGTGCGGGCAGCTCACGCCTGGCGAATAGTGCTCGGACGCGCGGTCTTCCACGTTGACCGGGTGGCGGCAGGCATGGCACTGGTCGTACTCGCCTTCGCTCAGGTCATGGCGCACCGTGACGCGGTTGTCGAAGACGAAGCAGTCGCCGTCCCACAGGCTCTCTTCCTGAGGCACTTCCTCGAAGTATTTGAGGATGCCGCCCTTAAGATGATAGACCGCCTCATAGCCTTCACCGAGCATGTAGCTGGAGGCTTTTTCGCAGCGGATGCCGCCGGTGCAGAACATCGCCACCTTCTTGTGCTTGCTCGGGTCGAAGTTGGCCTTGATGTACTCGGGGAACTCGCGGAAGGTCTCGGTCTTCGGGTCGATGGCGCCCTTGAAGGTGCCGATGGCCACTTCGTAGTCGTTGCGGGTGTCGATCAGCAGCACTTGCGGGTCGCTGATCAGCGCGTTCCAGTCCTTGGGCTCGACATAGGTGCCGACCGCCTGGTTCGGGTCGACGCCCGGCACGCCCAGGGTGACGATCTCTTTCTTGAGCTTGACCTTGGTGCGGTAGAACGGCTGCTCGTCGCAGTACGACTCCTTGTGGTCGACATCCACCAGGCGCGCATCGCTGCGCAGCCAGGCGAGCAGGCCGTCGATGCCTTCGCGGGTGGCCGAGACGGTGCCGTTGATGCCTTCATGGGCAATCAGCAAGGTGCCTTTGACGCCGTTGTCGAGCATGGCCTTGAGCAGCGGCTCGCGCAGTTCGACGTAGTCTTCCAGGGTGACGAACTTGTACAGCGCCGCCACGACGATCGGTTGGGACATGTAAGTGAATCTCCAGGTGGTTGCCCTCGTAAGGGGCGGACCAGGTTTGACATGAAACAGGGGGCTGCTGCGCAGCCCATCGCCGGCAAGCCAGCTCCCACAGGTGCGGCGTGCGCTGTACCTGTGGAAGCCGGCTTGCCGGCGATGGGCCGCTCAGCGGCCCCCTTGGGATGTTGCAGATTGTACCAGAACGACGGAACGGATTCAGTGCCCGCCGCCAGCACACACCGGCGAGGCCGGTGCAGCACCGACCTTGGCCCACTCCTCGGCGGTGTAGGTGTGGATCGCCAGGGCGTGAATCTCGCCCATCAGCTCACCCATGGTGGCGTACACCTTCTGGTGGCGCTTGACGCTATTGAGCCCGGCGAACTGCTCGCTGACGATCACCGCCTTGTAGTGGGTCTCCTGGCCACGGCTGTGCATGTGGCTTTCGTTGAGCACTTCAAGGTGTTGCGGGGCCAGCGCGGCCAACTGCTGCTCGATGCGTTGCTGCATGCTCATCGCTCGCTACTCACTTCTTCGCCGGGGCGGCGGCCTTGCCAGCGTTGGGGTCCAGTTCCTTGGTCATGTCTTCGAGCAGCTTGTTGACCACAGGTACCGCAGGTTCCAGGCTCTGCTGGGTCAGCTGGGCCGACTGCTGGGTGACCTTGGGCATTTCACGCAGCACTTTCTTGCCCAGTGGCGACTCGTAGAACTTGACCAGGTCCTTGAGCTCCTGCTCGGTGAAGGTCTGGGTGTACAGGTCGACCATCTTCGGCTTCAGCTTGTTCCAGCCGATGGCGTTGTCCAGGGCGGCGTTGGCCTTGGCCTGGTAGCTTTCCAGCACCGGCTGCTTGGAAGACGGCGCCTTGGTCTGGGCGAAACGCTGGGCGAACATCTGCTGGACCTGCATGTACACCGGAGTGCCCAGCTTGTCGGCGTTGGCCAGGGTCAGGAATTTCTCGGCAGCAGCGTTGTGGCTGGCGGTGGCAGCGAGTACCTGGCCGCTGGCACAGGCCAGGGCGACGGCGGCACAGAGGACACGAAGACGGGTCATTGCATTTCCTTCAGGAGGGGGAGGCGGTACCTCAGAGTAGAGCATTCTGCTCCCGCAGGGGCGCAGCGCTCAAGTGGCACGACGAGCGATTGAACCGCACGTTCGCATGAGGGCCTAAACTGCTGATTCTGACTGACAAAGGAGTGAACGCAGCATGAGCCGTATCGAGACAGACAGCCTGGGCCCAGTCGAAGTTCCGGAGAACGCCTACTGGGGCGCGCAGACCCAGCGCTCGCTGATCAACTTTGCCATCGGCAAGGAACGCATGCCGCTCGCGGTGCTGCACGCCCTGGCCCTGATCAAGAAAGCCGCGGCGCGGGTCAACGACCGCAATGGCGACCTGCCGGCCGATATCGCCCGGCTGATCGAGCAGGCCGCCGACGAAGTGCTCGATGGCGAGCATGACGACCAGTTCCCGCTGGTGGTGTGGCAGACCGGCAGCGGCACGCAGAGCAACATGAACGTCAACGAGGTGATCGCCGGGCGCGCCAACGAGCTGGCCGGCAAGGGCCGCGGCGGCAAGGCGCCGGTGCACCCGAACGACCACGTCAACCGCTCGCAGAGCTCCAACGACTGCTTCCCCACCGCCATGCACATCGCTGCGGCGCAAGCGGTGCACGAGCAACTGCTGCCGGCGGTGGCCGAGCTGTCCTCGGGCCTGGCCGAGCTGTCGGCGCGCCACCACAAGCTGGTCAAGACCGGCCGCACGCACATGATGGACGCCACGCCGATCACCTTCGGCCAGGAGGTGTCGGCCTTCGTCGCCCAGCTCGACTATGCCCAGCGCGCCATCCGCGCCACCTTGCCGGCGGTGTGCGAGCTGGCCCAGGGCGGCACGGCGGTGGGCACCGGGCTGAATGCCCCGCACGGTTTTGCCGAAGCCATCGCCGCCGAGCTTGCCGCCCTCTCCGGCCTGCCCTTCGTCACCGCGCCGAACAAGTTCGCCGCGCTTGCCGGCCACGAGCCGCTGACCAGCCTGGCCGGCGCCCTGAAGACCCTGGCGGTGGCCTTGATGAAAATCGCCAACGACCTGCGCCTGCTCGGTTCCGGCCCGCGCGCGGGGCTGGCCGAGGTGCGCCTGCCGGCCAACGAGCCGGGCAGCTCGATCATGCCCGGCAAGGTCAACCCGACCCAGTGCGAGGCGCTGTCGATGCTGGCCTGCCAGGTGCTGGGCAACGACACGGCGATCGGCTTTGCCGCCAGCCAAGGGCACCTGCAGTTGAACGTGTTCAAGCCGGTGATCATCCATAACCTGCTGCAGTCGATCGAGTTGCTGGCCGATGGCTGTCGCAACTTCCAGCTGCACTGCGTGGCCGGGATCGAGCCGGATGCCGAACAGATGGCTGCGCACCTGGAGCGCGGGCTGATGCTGGTGACGGCGCTGAACCCGCATATCGGCTATGACAAGGCGGCGGAAATCGCCAAGAAGGCCTACAGCGAAGGCAAGACCTTGCGCGAGGCGGCGCTGGAGTTGAAGTACCTCACCAACGAGCAGTTCGACCAGTGGGTGCGGCCGGAAAACATGCTGGCACCCGGTGGCAAAGGCTGATCTGTACTGGCCCTATCGCCGGCAAGCCGGCGATAGGGCCGCTAGCCTCAACCCGCCACCCTGGCCGTGCGCGCCCGCCACCCCGCCATCAGCGAAGGCCCCACCGCCACCAGCGTCGACCCCAGCACCACCGTCACCGCCCCCACATACCCCAAGGCATTGATGTCCTCGGCCTGCACATAGTCAGGCCACACCCAGGCCGCCACCGCCACCGCCACGAACGTCACCAGCGGCGTCATCGCCAGCGTGGCACTCACCCGCGAGGCTTCCCAGTGCGCCAGCGCCTCGGCAAAGGCGCCATAAGCCACCAGGGTATTCAGGCAACAGGCCAGCAACAGCCAGCCCTGCAGCGGCGACAGCTGCAGCGCCTGCAGCGGGTGCACCCAAGGCGTCAGCAGCGCGGCGCAACCCAGGTAGATCACCATCATCACCTGCTGCGAATGCCACACCGTCAGCAGCTGTTTCTGGCTCAGCGCGTAGAACACCCAGATGCTGGTGGCCAGCAGCACCGTGAGCACCCCGGTGGTGTAGATGCCCAGCGAAGTCAGCAGCTCTTCCAGGCGTTGATTGAAGAACAGGCCAAAGCCGCCCAGCAGGATTAACAGGCCGACGCCCTGCCCCAGGCTGAAGCGCTCCTTGAACACCAGCACGCTGGCCACCAGCAACAACACCGGGCCCATCTGCACCACCAGCTGCGTGGTGCCAGCGCTGAGCTGCTTCAGGCCGAACAGGTACAGCACGTAGTTGCCGAGCAGGCCGAACACCGCGACCACCAGCAGGCCCTTGCCCCTGGCCGGCAGCTTGCCCACGGCCGGCAAACGCCGCTGCATCGCCAGCCAGGCGAACAGCAAACCACCGGACACCATCAGGCGGTACCAGGTGACTGTCACCGGGTCCATCACCTGCAGCACTTGCTTGAGCTTGATGGGCAGGATGCCCCAGAGCAGCGCGGTAAGCAGTGCCAGGAACAGGCCATAGCCCCAGCGGCCGGATGTTGTGTGCATAAAGTCCTCGATCGAGCCCGTGGTGGGGGTAGGCTGGATTCTAAGGGCTTGAGGGAAAACTGCCGGGAAAAGAATTCATCAGTTCATTCCCCGGCGGCATGCAGGCTTACTTCTTGTGCTTGGCGAACGCCGCTTCCAGCGCCTCGTTGATGGTGCGCAGCACCTTCACCCGGGCCCAGCGCTTGTCATTGGCTTCGATCAATGTCCATGGCGCGATCTCGCTGCTGGTGCGGTCGACCATGTCGCCCACTGCATCGACGTACAGGTCCCACTTGTCGCGGTTGCGCCAGTCGTCCTCGGTGATCTTGTAGCGCTTGAACGGGATCTGCTCACGCTCCTCGAAGCGCTCCAGCTGGGTCTGCTGGTCGATCGCCAGCCAGAACTTGACCACCACCACGCCGGCGTTCACCAACTGCTCCTCGAAGTCGTTGATCTCGCTGTAGGCGCGCATCCAGTCATTGGGCGTGCAGAAGCCCTCGACCCGCTCGACCAGCACCCGCCCGTACCACGAGCGGTCGAAGATGGTGAACTTGCCGCGTGCCGGGATATGCCGCCAGAAGCGCCACAGGTAGGGCTGCGCACGCTCCTCCTCGGTGGGCGCGGCAATCGGCACGATGCGGTACTGGCGCGGGTCCAGCGCGGCCGCCACGCGGCGGATGGCGCCGCCCTTGCCAGCGGCATCGTTGCCTTCGAAGGCCGCCACCAGGGCATGCCGGCGCATGTGCTTGTGGCGCAGCAAACCGGCCAGGCGCGCCTGTTCGGTCACCAGTTGCTCCTGGTAGTCCTGCTTGTCCAGGCGCAGGGTCATGTCCAGCGCGCCAAGCAGGTTGCGCTGATCGATGCTGCGGCCCAGCGGGGCGATGTTGCCCTGGTGCTTGCCCTTGGGGTTGACCGCCAGCGCCGCCTGCAGGCTGTCCAGCAGGATGCGCCCGACCGCCAGGCTGCGGTAGTGCGGGTCGGCGCCTTCGACGATGTGCCAGGGCGCGTAGTCGCGGCTGGTGCGGCGCAGCACGCGCTCGCCGAAGCGCACGAAACGGTCGTAGGTTTCCGACTGCTGCCAGTCCAGCGGGCTGATCCGCCAGCTGTGCAGCGGGTCGTCCTTGAGCGCCTTGAGGCGCGCCTTCATCTGTTTCTTGGACAGGTGGAACCAGAACTTGATGATCAGCGCGCCTTCATCGCAGAGCATCTGCTCCAGGCGCTCGGCACCGGCGATGGCCTGGTCGAGCACGGCATCCTTGAACACCCCGTGCACCCGCCCCTGGAGCATCTGGCTGTACCAGTTGCCGAAGAACACGCCCATCCGCCCTTTCGGCGGCAGGGCGCGCCAGTAACGCCAGGCCGGGGGCCGGGCCAGTTCTTCGTCGGTCTGCTGGTCGAAGGTGAGCACATCGATCATGCGCGGGTCCATCCACTCGTTCAGCAGCTTGACCGTCTCGCCCTTGCCGGCGCCTTCGATGCCGTTGATCAGCACGATCACCGGGAACCGCGCCTGCTGCTTGAGTTCGTACTGGGCTTCGAGCAGCGCCTCGCGCAGGGCGGGCACTTCGGCCTCGTAGGTTTCCTTGTCGATGCTGTGACCGATTTCCGCGGATTCGAACATGCTGGGCTCCTTCATTGGATTAGCAAGACTAGCGGATTTTCCTCGGGGGCTGTAAAGGCCCAATCGCCGGCAAGCCGGCTCCCACAAGGTTCGGCAGGTTCCTGGTGGGAGCCGGCTTGCCGGCGACAGGGCCATTACTGGCACAGCGCAAATCCGGCAGATGGCATAAAATCCGCACATCCGCTGCAACCGAGCCAACCATGTCCACCCTTCTGCAACACGCCCAGATCGACTGGGACGACCAGGGCCGCCCCCATTCGCGGCAATACGACGACGTCTATTTCGCGGTCAACGAAGGCATCGAGGAAACCCAGCACGTGTTCCTCGGCCAGACCCGCCTGGCCGAGCGCTTTGCCAACCTGGCGCCGAACGCCTGCGTGGTGATCGGCGAAACCGGTTTTGGCACCGGCATGAATTTCTTCTGCGCCTGGCAGCTGTTCGAGCAGCACGCGCACAGCGATGCGCGCCTGCACTTCGTCAGCGTCGAAAAATACCCCCTCGGCCACGCCGACATGGCCCGCGCCGTCCGCCTGTGGCCAGAGCTTGCCGCCTACACCGAACCGCTGCTGGCGCAGTACGTGGCGGTGCACCCGGGCTTCCAGCAATTCACCTTCGCCGAAGGCCGGGTCACCCTCACCCTGTTGATCGGCGATGTGCTGGAACAGCTGCCGCAACTCGATGCGCAGATCGACGTGTGGTTCCTCGACGGCTTCGCCCCCGCCAAGAACCCCGACATGTGGACACCGGAGCTGTTCGCGCAGCTGGCGCGGCTGTCGCACCCGGGCACTGTGCTGGGCACCTTCACCACCACCGGCTGGGTGCGCCGCAGCCTGGTCGAGGCGGGCTTTGCCATGAAGAAGGTGCCGGGCATCGGCAAGAAGTGGGAGGTGATGAGCGGCGCCTACGTCGGCCCCCTCCCCGGCCCCGCCGCCCCCTGGTACGCGCGCCCTGCCCCGTTGCCAGGCCCGCGCCAGGCACTGGTGATCGGCGCCGGGCTCGCTGGCAGCGCCACGGCCGCCAGCCTGGCCCGCCGTGGCTGGCAGGTCATCGTGCTGGAGCGCCACGCCGCCCCTGCCCAGGAAGCCTCGGGCAACCCGCAAGGGGTGCTATACCTGAAGCTGTCGGCCCATGGCACGGCGCTGTCGCAGATGATCCTGTCCGGCTTCGGCTACACCCGCCGCCAGCTCGAACGCTTACCCAAAGGCCAGGACTGGGACGCTTGCGGTGTGCTGCAACTGGCCTTCGACAGCAAGGAAGCCGAGCGCCAGGCCAAGCTCGCCGAGGCTTTTGACAGCGGCCTGCTGCGCACGCTGGAGCAGGCTGAAGCCGAGGCGATTGCCGGTGTGGCGCTGCCTGCAGGCGGGCTGTTCTATCCGCAGGGCGGCTGGGTGCACCCGCCGGCCTTGTGCCAGGCACAACTGCAGCATCCGAACATTCAAGTGCGGCTGCATCAAGACGTGGTCGAGCTGCGCAAGGTCGACGGCCTCTGGCAAGCCTGGGAGGGCGAACAGCTGCTGGCCAGCGCGCCACTGGTGGTGCTCGCCGGTGCCGCCGACGTGCGGCGCTTCGAGCCGTGCGCGGCATTGCCGCTCAAGCGCATCCGCGGGCAGATCACCCGCTTGCCGGCCACTGCGGCAAGCCGCGCACTGCACACCGTGGTCTGCGCCGAGGGCTATGTGGCACCGCCACGGGGCGACGAACACACCCTGGGCGCCAGCTTCGACTTCCACAGCGACGACCTGACGCCGACCGTGGCCGAGCACCAGGGCAACCTGGCGATGCTCGACGAAATTTCCCTCGACCTGGCCGAGCGCCTGGGCACGGCGTCATTGGCACCCGAACAGCTCCAGGGGCGCGCGGCGTTTCGCTGCACCAGCCCTGACTACCTGCCGATCGTCGGCCCGCTCGCCGACGCCGGGGCCTTTGCCCAGGCCTATGCCGCGCTGGCCAAGGATGCACGGCAGGTGCCCGAGGTGCCGTGCCCATGGCTTGAGGGTTTGTATGTGAACAGCGGGCATGGCTCGCGGGGGCTGATCACGGCGCCGTTGGCCGGCGAGCTGATCGCGGCGTGGGCCAGTGCCGAGCCATTGCCGTTGCCGCGCGCGGTGGCCGAGGCGTGCCACCCGAACCGCTTTGCGCTGCGCAAATTGATTCGCGGTAAGTGAACGGGGCTGCTTGGCAGCCCAATCGCCGGCAAGCCGGCTCCCACAGCGGTTCCATATGCCTGTGCAGACCCCTGTGGGAGCCGGCTTGCCGGCGATTGGGCCGCAACGCGGCCCCTTCCATATAACAGATCGATCTAAAACTCTCGCAATTCACCCAGGTCAGTTCCTTACACGTGCCCTAATCCGGGGCACTGATTCCCCAACGGAAAAACCGGTAAGGACCTATGTGCGGATTAGCAGGAGAGTTGCGTTTCACCCCCATCGACCAAGCCCCTCGCCCGGCGGACCTCGCCGCGGTAGAGCGCATCACCCATCACCTGGCGCCTCGCGGCCCGGATGCCTGGGGCTTCCATAGCCAGGGCCCGATCGCCCTCGGCCATCGACGGCTGAAGATCATGGATTTGTCCGACGGCTCGGCGCAGCCGATGGTCGACAACCCCCTGGGCCTGGCCCTGGCCTTCAACGGCGCCATCTACAACTTCCCGGAGCTGCGCCAGGAGCTGCAGGAGCTGGGCTACAGCTTCTGCTCCGACGGCGACACCGAGGTGCTGCTCAAGGGCTACCACGCCTGGGGCGCGGCCTTGCTGCCCAAGCTCAACGGCATGTTCGCCCTGGCCATCTGGGAGCGCGACAACCAGCGCCTGTTCCTGGCCCGTGACCGCCTGGGCGTCAAACCCCTGTACCTGTCGCGCAACGGCGAGCGGCTGCGCTTTGCCTCGACCCTGCCGGCGTTGCTCAAGGGTGGCGACATCGACCCGATGATCGACCCGGTGGCGCTCAACCACTACCTCAACTTCCACGCCGTGGTGCCCGCGCCGCGCACCCTGCTGGCCAATGTGCAAAAGCTCGAGCCCGGCACCTGGATGCGCATCGACCGCCATGGTGAAGTGGAGCGCCAGACCTGGTGGCAGCTGCACTATGGCCCCAACCCGGACGAACGCGAGCTCGACCTGGAAGGCTGGACCACCCGCGTGCTCGACGCCACCCGCGACGCCGTGGCAATCCGCCAGCGCGCCGCCGTGGACGTTGGCGTACTGCTCTCCGGCGGTGTCGACTCGAGCCTGTTGGTCGGCCTGCTGCGCGAAGTCGGCGTGGATGACCTGTCGACTTTCTCGATCGGCTTCGAGGATGCCGGCGGCGAACGCGGCGACGAGTTCCAGTACTCCGACCTGATCGCCCGCCACTACGGCACCCGTCACCACAAGCTGCGCATCGCCGAAAGTGAAATCATCGACCAGCTGCCGGCTGCCTTCCGCGCCATGAGCGAACCGATGGTCAGCCACGACTGCATCGCCTTCTACCTGCTCTCGCGGGAAGTGGCCAAGCACTGCAAGGGCGTGCAAAGCGGCCAGGGCGCCGACGAGCTGTTCGCCGGCTACCACTGGTACCCGCAGGTGGACGGCGCCGAAGACGCCTTTGGCGCCTACCGCGCGGCCTTCTTCGACCGCAGCCACGACGAATACCGCGACACCGTGCAGGCGCCGTGGCTGCTGGAAACCGACGCCGCCGGCGATTTCGTCCGCGAGCATTTCGCCCGCCCCGGCGCGCCGGATGCCGTGGACAAGGCGCTGCGCCTGGACAGCACGGTGATGCTGGTCGACGACCCGGTCAAACGGGTCGACAACATGACCATGGCCTGGGGCCTGGAGGCGCGCACGCCGTTCCTCGACTACCGCCTGGTGGAGCTGTCGGCGCGCATTCCAGCCCGCTTCAAGCTGCCCGATGGCGGCAAGCAGGTGCTCAAGCAGGCCGCGCGGCGGGTGATCCCCCACGAGGTGATCGACCGCAAGAAAGGCTACTTCCCGGTCCCCGGCCTCAAGCACCTGCAAGGCGCCACGCTGGACTGGGTGCGCGAGCTGCTGACCGACCCAAGCCAGGACCGCGGGCTGTTCAACCCGGCCATGCTCGACCGCCTGCTGAGCAACCCGCACGGCCAGCTCACCCCACTGCGCGGCTCCAAGCTGTGGCAGCTGGCGGCGCTGAACCTGTGGCTCAGCGAACAAGGAATCTGACCGATGAAAGCCCATGAAATCGCTTACGGCCAGCGCCTGCTGCGTGGCCAGGCGCCGTCCTACGAGCGCCTGCAGGCGCGCCTGGCCGGCGACGGCAGCGAGCCCCACGACCAGCCGCGTGCCCTGCACTGCGGCTGGGGCCGCCTGCTGATCGGGCACACCTACCCGGACCCGGCGAGCCTGGCCGAGGCGCTGCAACAAGAGCAGCCCGGCGAGCGCGACATCGCCCTGTACGTGGCGGCCCCTCAGCAACTGCTGGCCCAGGCCCCGCACCAGCTGTTTCTCGACCCCTCCGATACCCTGCGCCTGTGGTTCACCGACTACCGCCAGGCGCAGCGGGTGTTCCGCGGCTTTCGCATCCGCCGCGCGCAGGCCGAGGCCGACTGGCAGGCCATCAACGGCCTGTACCAGGCCCGGGGCATGCTGCCGGTGCAGCCCGAGCTGCTCACCCCACGCCACCTTGGCGGGCCGGTGTACTGGCTGGCCGAGGATGAAGACAGCGGTGCGGTGATCGGCAGCGTGATGGGCCTGAACCACAGCAAGGCGTTCGACGACCCGGAACACGGCAGCAGCCTGTGGTGCCTGGCCGTGGACCCGCAGTGCACCCGCCCGGGCGTCGGCGAAGTGCTGGTGCGCCATCTGATCGAACACTTCATGAGCCGTGGCCTGGCCTACCTCGACCTGTCGGTGCTGCACGACAACCGCCAGGCCAAGCGCCTGTACAAGAAGCTCGGCTTTCGCGACCTGCCGACCTTCGCCGTCAAGCGCAAGAACGGCATCAACCAGCAACTGTTTCTCGGCCCGGGCCCGGAGGCCACGCTCAACCCCTATGCCCGCATCATCGTCGACGAAGCCTACCGGCGCGGCATCGAGGTGCAGGTCGACGACGCCGCCGGCGGCTTGTTCACCCTGAGCCTGGGCGGGCGCCGGGTGCGTTGCCGCGAATCGCTCAGCGACCTGACCAGCGCGGTCAGCATGACCCTCTGCCAGGACAAGCGCCTGACCCAGCAAGCCCTGCATGCGGCCGGCCTGCTGGTGCCGATGCAGCAACTGGCCGGCAATGCCGACGACAACCTGGCCTTTCTCGACGAGCATGGCGCGGTGGTGGTCAAGCCGGTGGATGGCGAACAGGGCCAGGGCGTGGCGGTGAACCTCACGAGCTATGACCAAGTCAGCCAGGCCATCGACCAGGCCCGGCGCTTCGACAGCCGGGTGCTGCTGGAGAGCTTCCACCCAGGCCATGACCTGCGCATCGTGGTAATCGGCTACGAGGTGGTGGCCGCCGCCATCCGCCACCCGGCCCAGGCGGTGGGCGACGGCAAGCACAGCGTCAAGGCGCTGATCGACGCCCAGAGCCGCCGCCGCCAGGCCGCCACCGGCGGCGAAAGCCGCATCCCGCTGGACGACGAGACCGAGCGCACGCTGCGTGACGCCGGCTTCGACTACGCCAGCGTGCTCCCCGCCGGCCAGCGCCTGGCCGTGCGCCGCACCGCCAACCTGCATACTGGCGGCACCTTGGAAGACGTGACCGAACGCCTGCACCCGGTGCTGGCCGACGCCGCCGTGCGGGCGGCCCGGGCGCTTGAGATTCCGGTGGTGGGGCTGGACCTGATGGTGCGCGATGCCGAAAGCCCGGACTACGTGATCATCGAAGCCAATGAGCGGGCGGGGCTGGCCAACCACGAACCGCAACCGACTGCCGAGCGTTTTGTCGACCTGCTGTTTCCACATAGCCGGCCGTTGGCGTGAATCAATCACGGCCTCTTCGCGGGGCAAGCCCGCTCCCACAGGTACAGTGCGCTAGCTGACAGAGCGGGGTATCTGTGGGAGCGGGCTTGCCCCGCGAAGAGGCCGGCAAGGAGTAACCATGTCTACACAACACCCCGAACCCGACCTCGACTACCTCAAGCGCGTGCTCCTGGAGATGCTCGCGATCCCCAGCCCCACCGGCTTCACCGACACCATCGTGCGCTACGTGGCCGAACGCCTGGACGAGCTGGGCATCCCCTTCGAGCTGACCCGGCGCGGCACCATCCGCGCCACCCTCAAGGGCCGGCAGAGCTCGCCCGACCGCGCCGTCTCGGCCCACCTCGACACCATCGGCGCCAGCGTGCGCCAGGTGCAGGACAACGGCCGGCTGGCCCTGGCGGCAGTGGGCTGCTGGTCGAGCCGCTTCGCCGAAGGCAGCCGGGTCAGCGTGTTCACCGACACCGGCGTGTACCGCGGCAGCGTGCTGCCGCTGATGGCCAGCGGGCACGCCTTCAACACCGCCATCGACCAGATGCCGATCAGCTGGGAGCACGTGGAAGTGCGCCTGGATGCCTACTGCACCACCCGCGCCGACTGCGAGGCGCTGGGCATCGCAGTCGGCGATTTCGTCGCCTTCGACCCGTTGCCGGAGTTCACCGAAAGCGGCCACATCAGCGCCCGCCACCTGGACGACAAGGCCGGCGTGGCGGCCTTGCTGGCAGCGCTCAAGGCGGTGGTGGAAAGTGGCCGCCAGCCGCTGATCGACTGCCACCCGCTGTTCACCATCACCGAGGAAACCGGCTCTGGCGCTGCCGCCGCCCTGCCCTGGGACGTCAGCGAATTCGTCGGCATCGACATCGCCCCGGTGGCGCCCGGCCAGGCCTCCAGCGAACACGCCGTGAGCGTGGCGATGCAGGACTCCTCCGGCCCCTATGACTACCACCTGTCGCGCCACCTGCTGAAGCTGGCAGGCGATCAGGACCTGCCGGTGCGCCGCGACGTGTTCCGCTACTACTTCAGCGACGCCCATTCGGCCGTGACCGCCGGCCACGACATCCGCACCGCGCTGGTGGCGTTCGGCTGCGACGCCACCCACGGCTACGAGCGCACCCACATCGACAGCCTGGCCGCGCTCAGCCGCCTGCTGTCGGGCTACCTGCTGAGCCCGCCGGTGTTCGCCAGCGATTCGAACCCGGCCAATGCCTCGCTCGAGCGCTTCAGCCACCAGCTCGAACACGATGCGCAGATGGAGAGCGACACCCGGGTGCCGGCCGTCGACAGCCTGGTGGGGAACAAGGGATGAGCAAGGGGTACCGGGTTTGGCGTAGCATTGGCCGATTCTTCCACGAAGCCGAACGCTGCCATGCTGATCCCTTATGACCAACTGCAAGCCGAAACCCTGACCCGCCTGATCGAGGATTTCGTCACCCGCGACGGCACCGACAATGGCGACGACACGCCGCTGGAAACCCGTGTGCTGCGGGTGCGCCAGGCGTTGGCCAAGGGCCAGGCGTTCATCCTCTTCGACCTGGAGAGCCAGCAGTGCCAGCTGCTGGCCAAGCATGATGTGCCGCGCGAGTTGCTCGACTGACAGCACCGGCCCTTTCGCGGGGCAAGCCCGCT
Source organism: Pseudomonas sp. UBA6315 (assembly GCF_002438125.1). Taxonomy (NCBI): domain Bacteria; kingdom Pseudomonadati; phylum Pseudomonadota; class Gammaproteobacteria; order Pseudomonadales; family Pseudomonadaceae; genus Pseudomonas; species Pseudomonas sp. UBA6315. The sequence goes on along the minus strand of NZ_DJTF01000134.1, from coordinate 39,202 downwards.
CCCACGGGTTCACCGCTGCATTTGAGGCCAGTGGGGTGCCTGTGGGAGCGGGCTTGCCCCGCGAAGGGGCCATCACTGACACACCTAAGCCGGCTTGCGACCCTCCCCCGCCTTGATCCGCTTGTACACCTCGGCCCGATGCACCGACACGTCGCGCGGCGCACTGACGCCGAAGCGCACCATGCCATCGCGGGTTTCCACCACCTTGATCTGGATGTCGTCACCGATGGTGATGACCTCTCCCACTTCGCGCCCTATGACCAACATGCTGCACCCTCCGACAACAGGAAAAACCGGAGATTGCATGGGTAAATTCCGCAACTCAACGCCTCCAGAGAAATCCAGAAGCGCCCTACGCCCGCAGGTAAAATTCCCTACAGACGTTTCCTGCAATCAGCGCGTTTGCGCCTTCGCGCGCATCTTCACGGCCATGTCCGCCATCTCGTCGTACAGCTTCTCCGGCGCCTGCCGCTTGAGCTGCCACGCCTGGCGCCCGGCCTCGTGGGGCAGGATCAGGAACTCGCCCGCCGCCACCTGCTGGTGAATGTAGTCGGCGATATCCGCCGCGCTGATGGGCGAGCCTTCGAGCAGTTTGCCAACCTGGGCCTTCATCGCCGGGTTCGGGCCGCGGAACGAGTCGAGCAGGTTGGTCTGGAAGAACGACGGGCACACCACATGCACCGCCACCTCCACCTGGCGCAGCTCCACCAGCAGGCTTTCCGACAGCGCCAGCACGCCGGCCTTGGCCACGTTGTAGTTGCTCATGCCCGGCCCCTGCATCAACGCAGCCATGGACGCCACGTTGACGATGCGCCCTTTGCTGCGCTCGAGCAGCGCCAGGAAGGCCTTGCAGCCCTTGACCACGCCCATCAGGTTGACCGCGATCTGCCAGTCCCAGTCCTCCAGCGACAGCTCGGCGAAGAACCCGCCCGAGGCAACGCCGGCGTTGTTGACGATCACATCGATGCCGCCGAACTTCTCCTCGCAGGCCTGGGCCAGGGCCGTGAGCTGGCTGTAGTCGCGCACATCGCAGCGCTGCACGAAGCCCTCGCCGCCTGCTTGGCGCACAAGCTCCAGGGTGTCGCGCAGGCCAGGCTCGTTGACGTCGGCCAGCGCCAGGCGCCAGCCCTCGCGCGCCCAGCGCAGGGCGATCTCGCGGCCAAGGCCGGACCCGGCGCCGGTGATCATGATGCGGTTGTGCATGGTGGCAAGCCTTGTGCTGATGGGTTGTCAGGCCAGTCTAATCAAGGCGTTGGCGCGTGGCAGGGTCCATCAGGGTAGTGAATGGGCGAGCATGACCTGGCGGTCAGTGCCTTGCCGATGGAATCTTTCGCAAGCGGCACCGGTCCGAATTACAAGAGGCCAGTTGTACGAGGCCCTGCCCCCCCACCACGCAAGGACTTCGCCCATGACCACGATCCTCATCATCATCCTGATCCTGCTGCTGATCGGCGGCTTGCCGGTCTTCCCCCACTCGCGCAGCTGGGGCTACGGCCCATCCGGCATCGTCGGCGTGGTGCTGGTGGTGCTGTTGGTCCTGTTGTTGCTCGGCCGCATATGACCGAGGGCAGGCCTGGGCTGGCTCACCGCTGGCCAGCCCAGGTCAGCCCATCGGTTTGGCCGGCTTCTGCCGCAAGTTGGCCTGATAACGCCGCACGCGAACCTCAAGGCAGATGACCGCATTGATCAACTCGCGCAGCTTGCAGGCCACTTCGGCGTTCACCTGCGACACCTCTTCGCAAACGGCTTCGAGCCCCTCGCAGGCATCCATCACTTCCTGCGCACGAATCATCCTGACCGCCCCCTTGATCCGGTGCGCCATGGCCGCCAGGCCCACCAGGTCACGCCGGGCCAGGTACTGACGCAAGCGGCGCAGGTCATCGCGGTTGACCCGCAACAGTTCCTGCAGCAGCGTGCCCAGCACGCGCCGGTCTCCCCCTGTCAGCCGCCTCAACTCGTCAAGGTCGAAACCCAGGCCCTCGGCCCGTGCCGCCACGTTGCGCTGCGGCGGGCGCCTCAGCTTGGCCAAAGGCGGTGGCTTGAAGCAGCACACGTCCATGCCTGCCCCCAGACAGCATTGTTCACTCAAATCACGCCGTTGCGGCGCGCGAAGTCGGCCAGGTCGATCAGCGAGGCCACCTTGAGCTTCTCGATCAAGCGGGCCTTGTAGGTGCTGATGGTCTTGTTGCTCAGCAGCATGGCCTCGCCGATCGCCTTGTTGCTCATGCCCTTGGCCAATTGCTGCAGGATCACCAGTTCGCGGTCGCTCAAGCGGGCGATGATTTGCGCCTCGTCGTCCTCGAGCTCGCGGCGGTTGACCGTGCTCAGCGCCACCGCCGGGAAGAAGGTGTAGCCCGATAGCACCGCCACCACGGCCTTGCTCAGGGCAACCAGGTCGTCGGTCTTGGAGACGAAGCCCGAGGCGCCGGCCTTCATGCAGCGCAGCGAATAGTTCTCGGCCGGCTGCGAGGTCAGCACCAGCAGCTTGCAAGGCCGCTCCAGCCCCTTGATTCGGCTGATCACCTCCAGGCCGTCCAGGCCTGGGATGAGCAGGTCGAGAATGACGATGTCGGGGCTGCATTCGCGGGCCAGGCGCACGGCATCGACGCCATTGTCAGCCTGGCCGACCACCTCATGCTGGTCCTGGCGCAGTTGCATGCACACGCTGGCGCGTATGAAGGGGTGATCATCGACGACCAGAACCTTGGACATGGGCACCCCTCAGCCGCCGATCGCCAGTTCACGCCGGCGATCGCCCTCGATCAGCTCGAACTGGTAGGCCCAGCCGGCCTGGCGCGGGAACACCCGGTCGCGGCCCGGCAGCAGGTGGTGCTTGGTGGTGGTGTCGCAGCGTTGGCCATCGTTGCTGCAATGGCGAACGTGATCGAGGATCACCGTGCTGTTGCCGCTGTTGCGCACGGAGAACTGCGCCGGCTGCTCGTCGATCGGGGTGTCGAAGCGCATCTGGTTGGGCCGCACGAACAACAGCGTGCCATAGCCGGCCAGCAGGTTGACGCCGGCCTTGAGCCCTTCGCGGTACTCCTCGGCCTGCGCCTCGGAGAGGTTGAAGCCGTCCTGGGTTTCCGGGAGCACGGGCACGAAGCGCAGGCGGAAGTAGCGCTCGGACTGCCGGTCGCCGCGGTACAGCAGGCGTACCGCCTGCATGCCCTTGGCCGGCACGATCAGCCGTGCCGGGCTCGCCACCACGCCACGTTCGGCCAGGGGCAGGCTGTCCTGGTCGATTTCCCGCGGGTTGCCCTCGCGGTCGTAGACCAGCTCGGCAACGCTGACCTTGACGAAGGCAGTGGTATCGCCACCATTGCGCACGCGCTTGAGCAGGGTGCTCTTGCCTGCGCCGAGGTAGTCATACAGCGCACCCACATTGATTTCGGGCGCGGCCAGGGTAATCGAGGGCAACCACAGCAGAACAGCGATCATGCAACGGGCATTCATTTCAAGCCTCCAGCGAGAACGAGTGATGTCATATTGATATTATCGAGGGAATCCGCCCGAGTGTCCCTTGCACACCAGTAGGAAAAGTCGCCCACGCGAGTAGGACGGATCCCAAACTGCCCCTCACATCTCGGCATCGAACACCACCGTTACATCACCGCGGTACGTACTGCCCGGGTGCTCGAGCATCTCTTGCACATGCTCGCGCTCCACCTCGAAGTTCAGCTGCCCGGCACGGTTGAACACGGTCGCCACCGCCTCGAACGACAGCGCCGAGCCACGCCCGGTGGGCAGGTCGAGCTTGCGTACGTCATTGCCGGCATGGCGCACGCCATTGGGCATGCTCACCCCCACCTTGACCGGCACCTCGTGGTTGGCCGCATTGCGGATCCCGCAGCGCTCGCCCACCGGGTACTGGCACAGCTTGTAGGCGGTGAACGGCCCGCTCGACCAGATCTGGAACAACAGGTCGCGCGACAGGCGCTGCGGCGGCTGCCCGCGCGACAGCCAGCCCGACCAGCCGCCGGGCGGCTCGAGCACCGCACGTTCCGAACCAGGGGGGAAGTCGATGACGAAGGCATGCTGCACGTCCAGCTCGAAGTTCAGGGTCATGCTGTTGGTGTTGAGGCTTTCGACGTTGTTGCCGAAGTCGAAGTCCATGCCCGCGCCGACCGTGTAGGTTTCGCTGCCTTGGTACAGCCCAGGCTTCATGGCCAGGGGCGAAGGCATGCTCAAGCGGTAGGCCACCGCCAGATCGCTCACGTAGGTGCGCACGGTTTCGCCGTAAGCAGCATCGGTGGCGTGCGAGGTACAGGGCTGGGGTTGTTGCGGGGTGCGCACATCCCACAGGTACATGGTCCAACCCACATTGGTCCAGTAGGTGACCTTGTAGGTACAGCCACCTTGGGGGTAGCGCGTGAATACCGGGTTCTTCTCGCTCGCCTCGTACACCCTCTGGCTGACGGACAGGATCTCGAAGGTCATCGGATACGAGTCGCCTGTCTGCGGGTTGGTCACCTGGATCGTGCGCCGGCCCGGCAACTTGACGTAGTACTGGTCACGCAGGTCCGGCGCATGGGCAGTTGAGGTTTTCATATAGGAGACCGGCAGGCCGACCGTCTGCACACCCATGCAGTGGGTTGGCCACTGGCCACAAAAGCCTGCCTGGCGCGTGGTGTTCTCGAACCGGCCACTGGCTTCGCCGCGGTACTTGGCGGTGAAGGTGACCTGCGCCGCGTCGGCTGGCAGCAGCGCCGACAGGCCGAGCAAGGCCAGGAGCCAGCGCGCCAGGCGCGGGCGTGGTACAGGTACAGCGGGCATCGGCAAGTTCCTTGTGTGTGCGATGGCGTGCAGGGCCTGGCCCGGCACTGGCTGGGCGCCAATGGTAAGCAGCCTCATCAGCTCTCCCCTCCCTCGCCGTTGGCCGCCGTGCTGGCCCAACCTTTGGGCACGCAGCGCAAGTCGCCGGCCAGCAGTACGTCGTCTTCGCGCTGCAGGCCCGCCGGGTCGAGTTTGAGCAGGCAGGCAGCGGCGCCGGCGCTGCGGATCTCCAGGGTCGGGGTGGACTCGCTCATTTCCACGGTGAAGTGCCCGTCCACTTCGCTGACCCCGCGGCTGGCGTGGTTCATCACCAACGCACCGCGCATGGGTTGCCCCTGTGCATCGAGCAGGCGCCCCAGCACGGTGACCGTGCGCATCACGTGCAGCTGGCGATATTCCACGCCGCCGCGGTTGAGGTGGTAGTCGACGCTCGAAGGCTGGATCACCGCCGCCGTGCTCTCGCCTTCTTCGAAGTCGAACTGCACATGGCCCGACTTGAACGCGGTGACCGGGATGATGTTGCGCCCTGGATGCAGCCGTGCGCTGCTTCCCAGGTGGTCATCGGCACGCAGGCGCAGGTCGGGCAAGTCGGTGTCGACGTCGACGATCAGGCCGGCTTCGTGGGGCAGGTACTGGCCGCTCATGGCCACCTTGCCAGCGCCGACCGCCACCATGCTTTCCAGGTTCAGCCCGCCGCTGACCTCGCCGTTGTAGGACGACTGCTGGACATAGGCATCCCCATGCAGCAACGGGTTCTCGAAGTTGGCATGGCCCGCCAGGCCTGCGCCGTAGCGGTCCAGCGTGGTGGTGGCGGTGAGCGTTCGCAGCGCGCCGAGCTCGACATCCTGCTGGTACGACACCGAGGCATTCTGGTCGCGGCCACCATCGCGCGAGGTGCGGCTGCCGACGCTCGCCGAAATGCGCTTGCCCGGCTCGCCCAGGCTCATGCTCAGGCTCAGGTTGACGCCGCGGCTGCGCTGCTCGTCGGTGGCACGGGTACCCGGCCGGTCGAACAGCGACAAGCGCCAGGTGGCATCGGAGCCGCCGAGCTTGCCGAAGTACGACCAGCCCACGTCATAGCTCATGCCGCTGGACTCGCCACTGCTGCGCGCCACCCGCACGGTCGCGGTGTGGCGCGAGTCCAGGCGCTGGTTCAGCGACAGCGAGGTCTGGCTGTTCTGCTGGCGGACCGGGCCGCCATCGAGGTCGCGCGCCGCCTCGATCCACGAGCGGTTGTGGCTGAGCACCAGCGACCCCAGGTCGTGGCTGAAGATGCCCTGCAGGTCGTATCCGGTGCCGTAGCCTTGGGTCTCGAAGACGTTGGCGTACAGCGTGGTGCGGTCGCGCGGGGTCCAGTCCAGCGAGGTGCCGTATTGCAGGCGATCGTCGATGCGCTGTGCCGAAAGCCCCAGCACGGCGCGCGGGTGCAGCAGGTAGTTGGCCATGAGGCCGGCGCTGAGGCTGTCCTGGTAATCGTCCTGCCAATTGTTCAGCAGGCTGTCCTGGCGCCCGAGGTAGGCGTTGTAGCGCCAGCGTGAATCGGTGGCGCTCCAGTTGGACGGCTTGTAGATGAATTCCTGGGTGCGTGAACTGACCTGGCCATCTTCGACCAGGCGCACCTCGACCTCGTAGATGCCGCCGGGCAGCACCCGCGTGTCCAGGGTCTGCAGGCCGGGTTGTACCGGCTGGCTGTTGATCAGCACGCCATTGCGGTAGATCTCCACCACGCCCGGGCGGTCCGGGGTGACGTAGATGGGGGTGGCGCTGGGGCTGGCGATGTCGATGGCAAGGCTGTCGCTGCTGCCGAACATCACGCCCAAGGTGGTATCCGGGCTGCTGCCGAATGAACGCGGCTGGCGCGCCAGGCCTTGAGCGGCCGGGGTGAAGTAGCCCAGGCGGTAGAAGTGGTCCTCGTGCAGCCGTTCGCTGTACAGCTGGTCGAGGCGGTAGCGGGTGCCCTGCTCGCTGTCGCTGCCACGGTCGAGCTGGCCATCGGCGACGCCGGTCCAGTTGCCGAGGCTGGTCTGGCCTTGCAAGGCATAGCGGCCGCTGGTCTCGCGGCCATCGCCAACCAGGTTGAGCTGGTTGCGCAGCAGCAGGCCATGGCTGCCCTGCTCAGGCAGGCGGTGATAGCGGGCGGCAACATCCTTGGCTTCGGCCTGGTCGGTGAGCACCGACAACTGCGAGTTGACCAGGCTGTAGTGCAAGGCGCGCAAGCCATCGACGCAGTCGCTTTGGCAATCGCCCAACGGCCGGCCGTCAGCCAGCCGCTCCTGCCAGCGACGGCGCAGGCTTTCAGGCTCGGTGCTGTCCAGGGTTTCGGTGAATTCGAGCAGTTGCACGCGCTGGTCGCGCGACAGCACCACCATCGCGTCGCCCAGGTAGCGGCCATCGAGGTCGACCCGGACCGCCAGCGGCACCTCGAAAAAGTGCCCTTCGAATTCGCGCGGCAGGCCCTCGGCCTGGACCAGGCCGGGGACCACCGAGCGGGGTGCATCTGCCCACGCAGGCAAGGCAGCGGACAACGCGCCTACGCCAAACAAACCGCGCAGCGCAGCGATGAATGAGTTCTTGGTCATTTTCTTATTGGCAGGCAGGCCCCACCTTCACCGCCGAGGCAACCCCCGGGGTGAAGGACGGGTAACACAACGAATGAAAGGTTGAGCCGTCGCAGGCCTTACGGCGCGGCGGTTTCGAACATCATGCTGACAAGGCCCTGGTAGCTGCCCGGTACATAGCCGGTGGAAGGTGCCGCTTGAGCGGCGATCTCGAAGCCAACCAGCGCGCCCGGTGCAGCCTGGGCTTGCGAGATCACTTCGGTGGGGGTGGTGGACAGGGTGGTGTCGGCCACTTTCACATCCAGGCCGATGCTGTTGACGCCACTGGTGATGGCTGCAGGCGACAGCAGGTAGGCCGAGATCGGGCCGATGGTGCTCTTGACCTGCAGCTGCTTGCTGACCGGTTGCAGCTCGCTGCGGAACGAGTTCCAGGCGAGTTCCTGCGGGTCGTTCATCCAGTTGCCGCCCACCGGCTCAACGTAGAAGCTGTCGGTCGGTACCTGGGCAGTGACTTGAACCTGCTTTTCGATGGGGTCAGCGGCATGGGCGGCGGCGGCGGTGAACAATGCCAGGGGAAGGGCCATGAAAAGACGTTTCACGAATAGATCTCCTTGAAAGGGGGGTGTTGGCGCAACTGCGTTATTGCAGTTGGCAAGGCGAATTATTCGTGGTTGCCCAGGTGCGTTGAGTAAGACCGTTCCCAGCGAATGTAAGAAATTTCCCAAGCGATGCAAAATGCCACCACCCAGAAACGACAACGCCCCGGCAAGCCGGGGCGTGGTTCAGGTGCAGCCAGGTATCAGTGCGAAACCGCGCCACTGGCCCCAAGGCCGGTTTGCGAACGGACGAACTGCGGGTAGAACAGCGCACGCTCGTCGTCGGCCGCCTTGGACTTGTCGGTGACCGAGAAGAACCAGATGCTGACGAAGGCGATGGCCATCGAGAACAGCGCCGGGTACTCGTAGGGGTAGATGGGCTTCTCGTGGCCGAGGATCTGCACCCAGATGGTCGGGCCGAGGATCATCAGCGTCACTGCACTGATCAAGCCCAGCCAGCCGCCGATCATGGCGCCGCGGGTGGTCAGTTTCTTCCAGTACATCGAAAGCAGCAGCACCGGGAAGTTGCAGCTGGCGGCGATGGAGAACGCCAGGCCCACCATGAAGGCGATGTTCTGCTTCTCGAACAGGATGCCCAGGCCGATCGCCAGCACGCCCAGGGCGACGGTGGTGATCTTCGACACGCGGATCTCGTCCTTGTCGTTGGCCTTGCCCTTGCGCCATACGCTGGCGTACAGGTCATGGGACACCGCCGAGGCACCGGCCAGGGTCAGGCCGGCCACCACCGCCAGGATGGTGGCGAAGGCCACCGCCGAGATGAAGCCGAGGAAGATGCTGCCACCCACGGCATCGGCCAGGTGCACCGCCGCCATGTTGTTGCCGCCCAGCAGGGCGCCGGCGGCGTCCTTGAAGTCCGGGTTGGTGCTGACCAGCAGGATCGCGCCGAAGCCGATGATGAAGGTCAGGATGTAGAAATAGCCGATGAAGCCGGTGGCGTAGAGCACGCTCTTGCGCGCCTCCTTGGCGTCACTGACGGTGAAGAAGCGCATCAGGATGTGCGGCAGGCCAGCGGTACCGAACATCAGCGCCAGGCCCAGGGAGAAGGCCGAGATCGGGTCCTTGACCAGGCCGCCCGGGCTCATGATCGCCTCGCCCTTGGCGTGCACCTTGATCGCCTCGGAGAACAGCGTGTTGAAGTCGAAGCCCACGTGCTTCATCACCATCAGCGCCATGAAGCTGGCACCGGAGAGCAGCAGCACCGCCTTGATGATCTGCACCCAGGTGGTGGCCAGCATGCCGCCGAACAGCACGTACAGGCACATCAGGATGCCCACCAGGATCACCGCCACGTGGTAGTCCAGGCCGAACAGCAGCTCGATCAGCTTGCCGGCGCCGACCATCTGCGCGATCAGGTAGAAGGCCACCACCACCAGCGAGCCAGAGGCCGACAGGGTGCGGATTTCCTTTTGCCCGAGGCGGTACGAGGCCACGTCGGCAAAGGTGTACTTGCCCAGGTTGCGCAGGCGTTCGGCGATCAGGAAGAGGATGATCGGCCAGCCGACCAGAAAGCCGATCGAGTAGATCAGGCCGTCGTAGCCGGAGGTGAACACCAGCGCGGAAATACCCAGGAACGAGGCCGCCGACATGTAGTCGCCGGCAATCGCCAGGCCGTTCTGGAAACCGGTGATCTTGCCGCCGGCGGCGTAGTAGTCGGCGGCCGACTTGTTGCGCTTGGAGGCCCAGTAGGTGATGCCCAGGGTGAAGGCGACGAAGGCCACGAACATGGCGATCGCGGAAATGTTAAGCGGCTGTTTCTGCACCTCGCCGCTGATGGCATCGGCGGCCCACACGGCGGGTGCGAAAGCGCCGCAGGCCAGGACGGCCAGGGCTTTGGCGTGGCGAATCATTGTTGCGCCTCCTTCAGGATGGCCTTGTTCAGCTCATCGAATTCACCGTTGGCGCGGCGCACGTAGATGGCGGTCAGGACGAATGCCGAAACGATCAGGCCGACGCCCAGGGGAATGCCCCAGGTAATCGACGACTCGGGGCTGAGCTTGGCGCCCAGCAGATGAGGACCGTAGGCGATCAGGAGGATGAAGGCGCAGTAGAGGCCGAGCATGATCGCCGAGAGAACCCAGGCGAACCGTTCGCGTTTGCTGACCAGCTCCTTGAAACGGGGGCTGTTTTGTATCGAGAGGTAAATGCTGTCGTTCATTGTTTTTGTCCTAGCAGCACAGGTAGGGGATGGAACCCACACCGTCACTTTATGCTGCCGTTGAACGCCAACCAGACGACCTTAGTCTTAGATGCAACACTGTTTTACAGGATCAGTAACAAAGTAGCGGCCAGTTTGACCTTATCGCCGGCAAGCCGGCGCCCCCAATGTGGGAGCCGGCTTGCCGGCGACAAGGCCACACTGGCCCTCGAAACAGTTACTTGCCCGTCCACTCCTTGACCCGGTCCGGGTGCTTGGCCACCCAGTCCTTGGCCGCCTGCTCAGGCTTGGCGCCATCCTGGATCGCCAGCATCACTTCGCCGATCTCATCCTTGGACTGCCACTGGAACTTCTTCAGGAACGCGGCAACTTCCGGCGCCTTCTTGTCCAACTCTTTGCTGCCGATGTTGTTGACGGTTTCCGCCGCGCCATAAACCCCTTTAGGGTCATCCAGGAACTTCAACTTCCACTTGGCGAACATCCAGTGTGGCACCCAGCCGGTCACGGCAATCGACTGCTGCTTGGGGTAAGCGCGCCCAAGTTCGGCGGTCATGCCGGCGCCGGAGCTGGCCTGCAGCTTGTAGCCGGTGAGGTCGTAGTCCTTGATCGCCTGCTCGGTCTTGATCATCACACCCGAGCCTGCGTCGATGCCGACGATCTTCTGCTTGAAGCTGTCGTCGGTCTTGAGGTCGGCGATGCTGGTGGCCTTGACGTACTCGGGGACGATCAGGCCGATCTTGGCGTCCTTGAAGTTGGGGCCGTAGTCGACCACCTTGTCCTTGTTCTTGGCCCAGTACTCGCCGTGGGTGACCGGCAACCACGCCGACAGCATGGCATCGAGCTTGCCGGTGGCCACGCCCTGCCACATGATCCCTGCGGCCACCGCCTGCAGCTTCACGTCATAGCCGAGCTTCTGCTTGATCACTTCGGCAGCCACGTTGGTGGTCGCCACGCTGTCGGCCCAACCATCCACGTAACCGATGCTTACCTCTTTGGCCATTGCCTGCGCAGTGCTCATGGCCAATACCAGGGCAGTACCCACCCCCAGGAAACGTCGCACTTTCTTCGTAGTCATCAAACCATCCCCTCGTCAGGTCTTGGAGATTGCATCATGTGCCTGCAACTTCGCTCGACCTGCTCCAGCTGCGACCTGTACCCAACCCATTGCGACAGCACTGTGCCATTAGCGGCACCCCGCCATTGGGTTCTGCGCGATCCTTGCATGCCAAAGGTTTGGCGCCGGGCTACTATCTACCGTTTTGCGCCTGACGATGGACCGCCCGATGCCAAACCCTGCCCGCCTGCTGTTGCCGCTCTACCTGCTCGCCTGCCTGCTCGCCCTGCTCGGGCTCGGGGCGCTCTGGTACGGGCTGGGCAAGCCCGTGCAGCTGCCCGACGCCGCCAGCCCCACGCACAAGCTGCAGTGCGCCTCGTACACCCCGTTCGACAAGGACCAGTCGCCCTACGACCAGCCCTTCCGCCTGCGCCCGGCACGCATGGACGCCGACCTTGCGCTTTTGGCCGAGCGATTCCAGTGCATCCGCACCTATTCGATGACCGGCCTTGAGGCAATCCCGGCGCTGGCGCGCAAGCACGGCCTGAAGGTGATGCTCGGCGCCTGGGTGAATGCCAACCCGGTCGATACCGACAAGGAAGTGCAGCTGCTGATCGACGCGGCCAACGCCAACCCCGACGTGGTCAGCGCGGTGATCGTCGGCAACGAGGCGCTGCTGCGCAAGGAAGTCACCGGCGAGCGCCTGGCCGCGCTGATCGGCCAGGTCAAGCGCCAGGTCAAGGTGCCGGTGACCTATGCCGATGTCTGGGAGTTCTGGCTGCAGCACCCGCAGGTGGCGCCGGCGGTGGACTTCCTGACCATCCACCTGCTGCCCTACTGGGAAGACGACCCGCGCGGCATCGATGACGCCCTGGCGCATGTGGCCGAGGTGCACCAGGTGTTCGCCAACCGCTTCGCGCCCAAGGACATCTTCATCGGTGAAACCGGCTGGCCCAGCGAAGGCCGCCAGCGCGAAACCGCCATCCCCAGCCGGGCCAACGAAGCGCGTTTCGTGCGCGGCTTCGTCGCCATGGCCGAGGCCAACGGCTGGCACTACAACCTGATCGAAGCCTTCGACCAGCCCTGGAAGCGCGCCAATGAAGGGGCTGTGGGCGGCTACTGGGGGCTGTTCGATGCCGACCGGCAAGACAAGGGCGTGCTCGAAGGGCCGGTGAGCAACCTGCACTACTGGCCGCAGTGGTTGCTGGCCAGCGCGGCGCTGATGGCGGCCATGCTGGTGTTCGCCGGGCGCCCCGCCTCGGCTGCAAGTGCCCTGCTGCTACCGCTGCTGGCGGCGTTTGGCGCAGCTTGCCTGGGCTTGTGGGGCGAGTTGATGCGCACCCATGCCCGCTTTGCCGGGGAATGGCTGTGGGCGGTGTCGCTGGCCGGGCTCAACCTGCTGGTGCTGGCCCACGCGGTGCTGGCCCTGGCGCGCCGGGCCGGCTGGCGCGAGCGGCTGTTCGCCGGTTTGCAGGCGCGTGCCGGGTGGCTGTTGCTGGCGGCAGGTTTTGCCGCGGCGGTGAGCATGCTGGCGATGGTGTTCGACCCGCGCTATCGCAGCTTCCCCACCGCGGCGCTGGCCTTGCCGGCCGTGGTGTACCTGCTGCGGCCGGTGCCGGCGGCGCGGGCGGAGGTGGCATTGCTGGCGTTTATCGTGGGGGCTGGGGTGATGCCACAGCTCTATCGGGAGGGGTTGGAGAATCAGCAGGCCTGGGGCTGGGCGCTGGTCAGTGTGCTGATGACTGCGGCCTTGTGGCGCAGCCTGCGATTGCGCAAGGCGCGATGACAGCGGCGGCTTCTTCGCGGGGCAAGCCCGCTCCCACAGAACCCTCATCACCTGTACCTGCGGGAGCAGTCCACTTTGTGGGAGCGGGCTTGCCCCGCGAATGGGCTGCAGAGCAGCCCCTCTCAGCCACGCCGCGGTTGCCGAACCAGGCGCAACCCCGCCAGCACCACCGCAAATACCGCAATGCTCGCGGTATACAAGACCAATGCCGGCACCCCGAACACCAGCCCCAGCACCGCCAACCACCAGCCGGCCCGGCCCGCCACCAGCTGCGCCAGCAAGGCCAAACCCAACCCGGCCCAGGCCAGCACCTGGAAATGAATCCCCAGCCCCAGCAGCGCGCGCACCTGGCACTGCCAGTACTCCCCAGGCGCGCTACACAGCCCGACCCACTGGCCATCCTCCATCAAGCCATAGCGCACGCCATAACTGGCAGCGAGCCAAAGCGCCAGAAACAGCAGCAGCAAAGCGGCCGGCAGCGAACGAGACATCCAGTTCTCCCAATGCGGTGAGCAAAAACAAACATGATCGCCCAAGCCCTGCACTAAGGCAAAATCATGGCCTTGCAGCTATGTTGCAGATAACCCGCACACCAAAGGCCAGCGCACTTGGCAACTTTGATGGCACACCGGTGGTCCTAGCCTGCGTATTGCACGACCTTGTTCCTTCTGGGGGATTACATGCTTCGATCTTGGCGCCTTGCCGCCCTTCTTGGCGGCCTGCTCATGGCTGCAGCCGCATCGGCGCGTGATATCGACGCCGCAAGCTACGGTTTCCCCTTGACCAACCCGTTCGAGGCGACCATCGCCACCACGCCGCCCGACCAGCGGCCGACGCTGCCCAGCGACGATGAAATCGACCAGTCCGACTACAGCCTCAACCTGCGCCCGGAGCGCGAATTCACCCTGCCCGACAACTTCTGGTCGGTGAAGAAGCTCAAGTACCGCCTGGCCCGCCAGGACCACGAGGCGCCGCTGATCTTCCTCATCGCCGGCACCGGCGCACCCTACTCCAGCAGCATCAACGAATACCTCAAGAAGCTGTTCTACCAGGCCGGTTTCCACGTGGTGCAGCTGTCGTCGCCGACCAGCTGGGACTTCATGAGCGCCGCCTCGCGCTTCGCCACCCCCGGCATCAGCCAGGACGACGCCGAAGACATGTACCGGGTGATGCAGGCCGTGCGCGCCCAGCACCCGCGCCTGCCGATCAGCGAGTTCTACCTCACCGGCTACAGCCTCGGGGCGCTGGACGCGGCGTTCGTCAGCCGCCTGGACGAAACCCGGCGCAGCTTCAACTTCAAGCGCGTGCTGCTGCTCAACCCGCCGGTCAACCTGTACACCTCGATCAACAACCTCGACAAGCTGGTGCAGACCCAGGTCAAGGGTATCGACCGCAGCACCACCTTCTACGAGCTGATGCTCAACAAGCTCACCCGCTACTTCCAGGACAAGGGCTACATCGACCTCAACGACGCCCTGCTGTACGACTTCCAGCAGTCGCGCCAGCACTTGTCCAACGAGCAGATGGCGATGCTCATCGGCACCTCGTTCCGCTTCTCGGCGGCCGATATCGCCTTCACCTCCGACCTGATCAACCGCCGTGGCCTGATCATTCCGCCGAAGTTTCCGATCACCGAAGGCAGCAGCCTGACGCCGTTCTTCAAACGTGCCCTGCAGTGCGACTTCGACTGCTACCTGACCGAGCAGGTGATCCCGATGTGGCGCGCGCGCACCGACGGCAACAGCATCCTGCAGCTGGTCAACCAGGTGAGCCTGTACGCGCTGGAGGACTACCTGCGCGACAGCCCGAAGATCGCCGTGATGCACAACGCCGACGACGTCATCCTCGGCCCTGGCGATATCGGTTTCCTGCGCAAGGTGTTCGGCGATCGCCTGACCCTCTACCCCCATGGCGGCCATTGCGGCAACCTCAACTATCGCGTCAACAGCGACGCCATGCTGGAGTTCTTCCGTGGTTAACAAATGCCTCCTCGCCGCTGCCCTGCTGGTTGCCGGCAACGCCCTGGCCGCCGAAACCGCACCCCGTGCCAGCGTGATCGAAGCCGACCCGCAAGTGACCGCGCAGCCCTTGGCACCGGAGCCCGACGGCTTCATCGACCCGCTGCGCGAACTGAAATTCAACCCAGGGCTGGACCAGCGCGAGTTCGAGCGCTCGACCCTGGAAGCGCTGAACGTGTACGACCCGCTGGAGTCGATGAACCGGCGCATCTACCACTTCAACTACCGCCTCGACCAATGGGTGCTGCTGCCGCTGGTGAGCGGCTACCAGTACGTGACGCCAAGCTTCGTGCGCACCGGGGTGAGCAACTTCTTCAACAACCTGGGCGATGTGCCCAACTTGTTCAACAGCGTGCTGCAGCTCAAGGCCAAGCGCTCGGCGGAAATCACCGCACGCCTGATGTTCAACACCATCATCGGCGTGGGCGGCTTGTGGGACCCGGCAACCAAGATGGGCCTGCCGCGCCAGAGCGAAGACTTCGGCCAGACCCTGGGCTTCTATGGCGTACCGGAAGGGCCGTACATCATGCTGCCGGTGCTGGGGCCTTCGAACCTGCGCGACACCACCGGGGTGGTGGTGGACTATGCCGGGGAACAGGCGATCAACTACCTGGGCGTGGCCGAAGCCAGTACCGACCACCCGGAGATCTTCCTGCTGCGGGCGGTGGACAAGCGCTATACCACCAAATTCCGCTATGGCCAGCTCAACTCGCCGTTCGAGTACGAGAAGGTGCGGTATGTGTATACCCAGGCGCGCAAGTTGCAGATAGCCGAGTGATGGCCAGCGGCCCTATCGCCGGCAAGCCGGCTCCCACAAGTACCCTGCAGCTTTCAAGCGCTGTGCAGTACCTGTGGGAGCCGGCTTGCCGGCGATAGGGCCAGCCGCAACACCCTCAAATCCCCAGAAACTGCTCCAGCTCCCGGCGCTTGGCCAACGCATCGCGCCGCCCCAGCTCGATCAGCTCGCTGCAGTAGCTGGCCTCGAACAGCAGGTAGCTCAACACCCCCGCCCCACTGGTGCGCGTCGCCCCCGGCCCACGCAGGAACAGGCGCAACGCCGCCGGCAACTCACGCCGGTGGCGCGCCGCGATCTCGTCCAGCGGCTGGCTGGGCGCCACCACCAGCACCTCGATCGGCGCCAGGCCCAAGCGCCGGGCATCCAGGTGCGCGGGCAACAGGTGGCTGAGGTGGTTGAGCCGCTGCAGCAGCTCGATGTCGTCTTCCAGGCTGTCGATGAAGGTGCTGTTGAGCATATGCCCACCAATCTGCGCCAGGCTCGGTTGCTGGCCGCTGAACACGCGCTGGGATGGCGAGGGCGGCGCCGGCCGCTGCGGGTTGCCGCTGACCCCGACCACCAGCACCCGGCTGGCCCCCAGGTGCAGCGCCGGGCTGATCGGCGCCGACTGGCGCACCGCGCCGTCCCCGTAGTACTCATCGCCCAGGCGCACCGGCGCGAACAGCAGCGGAATCGCCGCGCTGGCCAGCAGGTGGTCGATGCTCAGCGGCGTGGGCACGCCGATACGCCGATGGCGCAGCCAGGGGTCGATGGTGCCGCGGCCCTGGTAGAAGGTCACCGCCTGCCCGGATTCGTAGCCGAACGCGGTCACCGCCACCGCGCGCAGGTGCTCGGCGGCCAGGGCATGGCTGATGCCATCCAGGTCCAGGCGTGATTCCAGCAGCTGGCGCAGCGGGCTGCTGTCGAGCAAGGCGACCGGTGCGTGGCCACCCAGGCCCAGCAGGCTATGGCCGACGAAGCGGCTGGCCTGGCGGATCACCCCCGGCCAGTCGCTGCGCAGCACCAGGTGGCTGCGAAAGGCCTGCCAGAACTGGGTGAGCGCCTGCACCGACTCGCTGAAACGCGTGGCCCCGCTGGCCAGGGCCACGGCGTTGATGGCGCCGGCCGAGGTGCCGACGATGACCGGGAACGGGTTGGCCGCGCCGGGGGGCAGCAGGTCGGCGATGCCGGCCAGTACGCCGACCTGATAGGCGGCTCGGGCGCCGCCGCCGGAGAGGATCAGGCCGGTGGTTGGGGTCATCGATTCCTTCCTGGATTCAAGTTGTCAGCACCGGCCCTATCGCCGGCAAGCCGGCTCCCACAGTTACCCGACACTTTTCAAAACCTGTGGGAGCCGGCTTGCCGGCGATAGGGCCGGGCCTGCAAACGCGCCCTCAGCGCTTTTTCTTGTCATACAGCCGCGGCGCACCCTCGGGCCGCGACTTGAAGCGCCGGTGCGCCCACAG
This sequence comes from Pseudomonas sp. UBA6315, assembly GCF_002438125.1. NCBI lineage: Bacteria > Pseudomonadati > Pseudomonadota > Gammaproteobacteria > Pseudomonadales > Pseudomonadaceae > Pseudomonas > Pseudomonas sp. UBA6315. Next base: position 22,000 of record NZ_DJTF01000134.1, on the reverse strand, counting down.
ATACTGCTCGGGGCACGCGCGCAGCACACCTTCGATCCACTGGTTGATGCGCAGGCAATCGGCCTCTTCGCTTTCACCGGGGAAGTCCTCGAGCGGCGGGTGGATCACCAGACGATAGCCGCTGCCATCCTCCAGGCGCTTCTGGGTGAAGGGAATGACCTGCGCCTTGCCCAGGCGGGCGAACTTGGTGGTGGCGGTGACCGTGGCTGCCGGGATGCCGAACAGCGGCACGAACAGGCTCTGCTTGGCGCCGTAGTCCTGGTCCGGTGCGTACCAGATGGCGCGGCCGGCGCGCAGCAGCTTGAGCATGCCGCGCACGTCCTCGCGCTCCACCGCCAGCGAATCGAGGTTGTGCCGCTCGCGGCCGCTGCGCTGGATGAAGTCGAACAGCGGGTTGCCGTGCTCGCGGTACATGCCGTCGATGGTGTGGGCCTGGCCCAGCAGCGCGGCGCCAATCTCCAGGGTGGTGAAGTGCACCGCCATGAGGATCGCGCCCTGCCCGGCCTGTTGCGCCGCCTGCAGGTGCTCGATGCCCTCGATGTGCGCCAGGCGTGCCAGCCTGGCCTTGGGCCACCACCAGCTCATGGCCATTTCGAAGAAGGCGATGCCGGTGGAGGCGAAGTTCGCCTTCAACAACCGGCGCCGTTCGTCGACGGACAGTTCCGGGAAGCACAGCTCCAGGTTGCGCGCAGCGATGCGCCGACGCTCGCCGGCCACGCGGTACATCAGCGCGCCCAGGGCACTGCCGAGCCACAGCAGGGCCCGGTACGGCAGCTGCACCACCAGCCACAGCAGGCCCAGGCCAAGCCACAGGCCCCAGAACCGTGGGTGCAGGAAATAGGGACGAAAACGCGGGCGTTCCATTGAAGCTTCCGGTAGGACAAAGGCCGAGCATTCTACATCGGATCTGCGCCGGTTGCGGCCAACCGGTCTTATCGTTATAAGTCAGGGCACTTTTTTCGCAACTTGCCGTCTATGCAGACCATGAGCCCAAACCACACACCCGACACCGCCTCCGTGTTCCAGCTCAAGGGCAGCATGCTCGCCATCACTGTGCTGGAACTGGGGCGCAACGACCTGCAAGCCCTCGACCGCCAACTGGCGGCGAAAGTGGCCCAGGCGCCGAACTTCTTCAGCAACACGCCGCTGGTGCTGGCCCTGGACAAGTTGCCGGCCGACGAAAGCGCCATCGACCTGCCGGGGCTGATGCGCATCTGCCGCCACCACGGCCTGCGCACCTTGGCCATCCGCGCCAACCGCATCGAGGACATCGCCGCGGCGATCGCCATCGACCTGCCCGTGCTGCCGCCCTCCGGCGCCCGCGAGCGGCCGCTGGAGCCGGAGCCTGAAGTGAAGAAACCCGAACCTGCACCGGCCCCGGCGCCGGTGGTGGAACCGGAAATCCGCCCGACCCGGATCATCACCGCGCCGGTGCGCGGTGGCCAGCAGATCTACGCCCAGGGTGGCGACCTGGTGGTCACAGCCTCGGTCAGCCCGGGTGCGGAACTTCTCGCCGATGGCAACATCCATGTGTACGGCCCCATGCGCGGCCGCGCCCTGGCCGGCATCAAGGGCAATACCAAGGCCCGTATCTTCTGCCAGCAGATGACTGCCGAAATGGTCTCCATCGCTGGGCAGTACAAGGTCTGCGAGGACCTGCGCCGCGACCCGCTGTGGGGTGCCGGCGTGCAAGTCAGCCTGTCCGGTGATGTGTTGAACATCACCCGTCTTTAACGGATACTTGCCGTCATTTTTAGAGCAACTTTTTTATCTGTTGCCGTTTTTTGCATTTTGCTGGGACACGTGTCCCGACTTATTTAGGGGTGAAACACCTTGGCCAAGATTCTCGTCGTTACTTCCGGCAAGGGGGGTGTGGGCAAGACCACCACCAGCGCCGCCATCGGCACCGGCCTCGCACTGCGCGGCCACAAGACCGTCATCGTCGACTTCGACGTCGGCCTGCGTAACCTCGACCTGATCATGGGCTGCGAGCGCCGCGTGGTGTACGACTTCGTCAACGTGGTCAACGGCGAAGCCAACCTGCAACAGGCCCTGATCAAGGACAAGCGCCTCGAGAACCTGTTCGTGCTGGCCGCCAGCCAGACCCGCGACAAGGACGCGCTGACCAAGGAAGGCGTCGAGAAAGTGCTGATGGAGCTCAAGGAGCAGTTCGACTTCGTCGTCTGCGACTCCCCGGCCGGTATCGAAAAAGGTGCTCACCTGGCGATGTACTTCGCCGATGAAGCCATCGTCGTGACCAACCCGGAAGTGTCCTCGGTACGTGACTCCGACCGCATGATCGGCCTGCTGTCGAGCAAGTCGCGTCGCGCAGAGCAAGGCGATGATCCGATCAAGGAGCATCTGCTGATCACCCGTTACCACCCGGAGCGGGTCGAGAAAGGCGAAATGCTGGGCGTCGAAGACGTCAAGGAAATCCTCTCGGTCGAGCTGCTGGGTGTCATCCCCGAATCTCAAGCGGTTCTCAAGGCATCCAACCAAGGTATTCCGGTCATCCTCGACGACCAGAGCGATGCTGGCCAGGCGTACAGCGACACTG
>NZ_DJTF01000134.1:0-19256 GCF_002438125.1 Pseudomonas sp. UBA6315 | reverse complement strand
ATGAGCGCGGCCAGCGCAGCGAGCCGGACTACCTGCCGGCGCTGCAGAAAGAACTGCTCGAAGTGATCCGCAAGTATGTGAACATCGGCAGTGATGATGTGCATATCGAACTGGAAAACCAGGGTAGCTGCTCGATTCTGGAACTGAACATCACCTTGCCGGATCGCTGATTCAGCGACCGGCTTTGATCATTGGGGCTGCCTCGCAGCCCATCGCCGGCAAGCCGGCTCCTACAGGTGTGGGAGCCGGCTTGCCGGCGATGGGGCGCGAAGCGGCCCCAATGGTTTTCCCCGATTTGACCGAGAACCCGCAATGCCGCTGTCGAACGTGCAGATCCTCCATGAAGACGCCGCCATCCTGGTGGTCAACAAGCCGACCCTGCTGCTGTCGGTGCCAGGCCGTGCCGACGACAACAAGGACTGCCTGATCACCCGCCTGCAGGAAAACGGCTACCCGGACGCCCTGATCGTGCACCGCCTGGACTGGGAAACTTCCGGCATCATCCTGCTGGCGCGTGACGCCGACAGCCACCGCGAGCTGTCGCGCCAGTTCCATGACCGCGAAACCGAGAAGGCCTATACCGCCCTGTGCTGGGGCCAGCCGGCGCTGGACAGCGGCAGCATCGATTTGCCGCTGCGCTACGACCCGCCAACCAAGCCGCGCCACGTGGTGGACCATGAGCTGGGCAAGCATGCCCTGACCTTCTGGCGCATCGTCGAGCGTTGCGGCGATTACTGCCGGGTCGAGCTGACGCCGATTACCGGGCGTTCACACCAGTTGCGCGTGCACATGCTGTCGATCGGCCATCCGCTGCTGGGCGACCGCCTGTATGCCAACCCCGAAGCGCTGGCGGCCCACGAACGGCTGTGCCTGCATGCATCGATGCTGAGCTTTACCCACCCGGTTTCCGGGGAGCGGCTAAAGTTCGAGTGCCCGGCACCGTTCTGAGTCCGCGTCGCCTGCTTCGCGGGGCAAGCCCGCTCCCACAGCAGCCCCACAGTTGCCTGATGCTGTGGGAGCGGGCTTGACCCGCGAAGGGGCCGACACAATTTGTATTCCATCTGCGCTAAACTCGCGCCACTGCTGTCTGGAGTGAGTTATGCGCGAAGCACTGAATACCGGCCTGATCGATTTCCTCAAGGCCTCCCCCACGCCCTTCCATGCCACCGCCAGCCTGGCCCAGCGCCTCGAGGCTGCCGGCTACCAGCGCCTGGACGAGCGTGACAGCTGGGCCACGGTGCCTGGCGGGCGCTACTACGTCACCCGCAACGATTCCTCGATCATCGCCATCAAGCTGGGCAAGCAAGCGCCCCTGCTGAGCGGCATCCGCATGGTCGGCGCGCACACCGACAGCCCGTGCCTGCGGGTCAAGCCGCAGCCTGAGCTGCAGCGCCAGGGCTTCTTGCAACTGGGTGTGGAAGTGTACGGCGGTGCCCTGCTGGCGCCGTGGTTCGACCGCGACCTGTCGCTGGCCGGGCGCGTCACCTTCCGCCGTGACGGCAAGGTCGAGAGCCAGCTGATCGACTTCAAGCTGCCGATCGCGATCATCCCCAACCTGGCCATCCACCTGAACCGCACCGCCAACGAAGGCTGGCAGATCAACCCGCAGAACGAACTGCCGCCGATCCTCGCCCAGGTGGCCGGCGACGAGCGCATCGACTTCCGCGCCCTGCTCACCGAGCAGCTGGCCCGCGAGCACGGGCTCAACGCCGACGTGGTGCTGGACTACGAGCTGAGCTTCTACGACACCCAGGACGCCGCCCTGATCGGCCTGAACGGCGACTTCATCGCCGGCGCCCGCCTGGACAACCTGCTGTCGTGCTATGCCGGCCTGCAGGCGCTGCTGGCGGCCGACAGCGACGAAACCTGCGTGCTGGTGTGCAACGACCACGAAGAAGTCGGCAGCTGCTCGGCCTGCGGCGCCGACGGCCCGATGCTGGAGCAGACCTTGCAGCGCCTGCTGCCAGAGGGCGACGCCTACGTGCGCACGATCCAGCGCTCGCTGATGGTGTCGGCCGACAACGCCCACGGCGTGCACCCCAACTACGCCGACAAGCATGATGGCAACCACGGGCCCAAGCTCAACGCAGGCCCGGTGATCAAGGTCAACAACAACCAGCGCTACGCCACCAACAGCGAAACGGCCGGTTTCTTCCGCCACCTGTGCATGGCCGAGGAAGTGCCGGTGCAGAGCTTCGTGGTGCGCAGCGACATGGGTTGCGGCTCGACCATCGGCCCGATCACCGCCAGCCACCTGGGCGTGCGCACCGTCGACATCGGCCTGCCGACCTTTGCCATGCACTCGATTCGCGAGCTGTGCGGCAGCCATGACCTGGCGCACCTGGTGAAGGTGCTGACCGCGTTCTACCGCAGCCGCGAATTGCCTTGATCCGGTAGCGGGCCCAATCGCCGGCAAGCCGGCTCCCACAGGTACAGCATGCATCGCGCCTGTGGCAGCCGGCTTGCCGGCGATTGGGCCAATGAGCTGCCACGGATCAATCCCGCTTCGCTTCCACCCGCTATGCTTAAGGCATGCCCCCACGCAAAAGGATTGCTGTCCATGTCCCCGTTCCTGTCCCTGTTCGTACCGGTGTTCCTGTTCCTGCTGCTGCTGACCATCGGCTTCAGCATGCGCGAGCGCAACATCGGCGTGCTGATGATGTGGATCGGCACCCTGGGTATCTTCGGCCTCACCTGCTGGAAGATCCTTGAGAAACTCCCCACATAAACCTCTACACTCGGTCAATCGTTTGACCTGAGGTAGATTTCCCGGTGCCTGCACTCCTGCGTTGCCTTGCCCTGCTGCTGTTCATCGCCCTTTCCCCGGCCCAGGCGGCGGGGCTGCCGAGCCTGCTCGGCTCCAGTACCCCCGCCCAGCCCGAGGCCACCGAGCCCCTGGGCAAGTCGCTGGACGAAGTGATCAAGAACCTGGAAAACGACCAGCAACGGGCCAAGCTGCTGGCCGACCTGAAAAAGCTGCGCGATGCCACCAAGCAATCGCAACCGGCCGCCGAGCAAGGCGTGCTGGGCCTGATCGGCGGGGCGTTGCATGACCTGGAGAAGCAGTTCAGCGGCGACGCCAGCCCGTTCAACCGCTGGTCGCAGGAAATCGACCAGGCCCAGTCCGAACTCACCGAACTGATCGTGCCCGTGCACCAGTGGCCGGCGATCCTCTTCGGCTTTGCCGCCATCATCGCCGTCTGGAGCCTGCTGGCCTACGCCTTCAACTGGATCGGCCACCGCGTGCGGGTGCGCTTCGGCCTGACCGAAGAACTGCCCCAGCACCCGCGCACCTGGGACCTGGTGCGCTTCGCCCTGCGCAAGCTCGGGCCGTGGCTGGTGGCGCTGGTGTTCACCGTGTACCTGAGCTTTGCCCTGCCCTCCTCGCTGGGCAAGTCGATGGCCATGGTGCTGGCCTATGCGCTGGTGGTGGGTACGTGCTTCTCGGCCATCTGCGTGATCGCCTTCTCCCTGCTCGATGGCCCGCACCGCCACCGCGCCTTGTACATCCTGCGCCACCAGGCGTTCCGCCCGCTGTGGCTGATCGGCAGTTTCGCCGCCTTTGGCGAGGCGATGAGCGACCCGCGCATGACCGTGGCCCTGGGCACGCACCTGGCGCATGCCCTGGCGACCCTGGCCAACGTCATCGCCGCGGTGTGCACGGGGCTGTTCATCCTGCGTTTTCGCCGCCCGATCGCCCACCTGATCCGCAACCAGCCCCTGGATCGGCGCCTGACCCGGCGCACCTTGAGCGACACCATCGAACTGCTCGGCAGTTTCTGGTTCGTGCCGCCGCTGATCCTGGTGGCGATTTCGCTGATCGCCACCTTCATTTCCGCCGGCGGCACCAGCACCGCCCTGCGCCAGTCGCTGATGTGCACGGTGCTGGTGGTGGTGTGCATGGTGCTCAACGGCCTGGTGCGCCGCCACGCCGCCAACCCCAAGCGCGCCAACAAGCGCCAGGCGGTGTACACCGAACGCCTGCGCAACTTCGCCTACGCCCTGCTGCACCTGGGCATCTGGCTGCTGTTCATCGAACTGGGGCTGCGGGTGTGGGGCCTGTCGATGGTCGGCTTCGCCGAGGGCGACGGCCATGAGGTGAGCATGCGCCTGGCGGGGCTGGCCGGCACGCTGATCGCCGCCTGGCTGGTGTGGATCCTCGCCGACACGGCGGTGCACCACGCCCTGGTGCGCTCGCGCCGCGGCCTGGCCAACGCCCGCGCGCAAACCATGATGCCGCTGATCCGCAACGTGATGTTCGTGGCCATCTTCATCATCGCGGTGATCGTCGCCCTGGCCAACATGGGCATGAACGTCACGCCGCTGCTGGCCGGTGCCGGTGTGATCGGCCTGGCCATCGGTTTTGGCGCGCAGTCGCTGGTTGCCGACCTGATCACCGGCCTGTTCATCATCATCGAAGACTCGCTGGCCATCGACGACTACGTCGATGTCGGTGGCCACCTGGGCACGGTCGAGGGCTTGACCATCCGCACCGTGCGCCTGCGCGACATCGACGGCATCGTGCACACCATCCCGTTCAGCGAAATCAAGAGCATCAAGAACTACTCGCGCGAGTTCGGCTATGCGATCTTCCGCGTGGCGATCCCGCACAGCATGAACATCGACCAGGCCATCACGCTGATCCGCGAGGTGGGGCAGAAGCTGCGCACCGACCCGCTGATGCGCCGCAACATCTGGTCGCCGCTGGAGCTGCAGGGGGTGGAAAGCTTCGAGTCGGGCTCGGCGATCCTGCGGGCGCGGTTCAAGACGGCGCCGATCAAGCAGTGGGAGGTGTCGCGGGCGTTCAACCTGGCGTTGAAGCGCCAGCTCGATGAGGCGGGGCTGGACCTGGCGACGCCGCGGCTGTCGGTGCAGGTGGTGACCGCCGGGGGTGGCGGGATGACAGAAGCCGGTTCGTCCAGTTAGGGCCTCATCGCCGACAAGCCGGCTGCCACAAGCTGTGGGAGCCGGCTTGCCGGCGATTGGGCTGCAAGGCAGCCCTACCCCGCCTGGGCACGAATGCAGATCGCATCATGCCGCCAATACTCCAGGTCGCAGTCGATCAGGTGGCCATGCTGGTCACTGTTGACCCGGGTGATGTGCAGCCCCGGGCTGCCCACCGACACCTTCAAGGCCGCCGCCGCGTCCACCGGCAAGGCGGTGGGCAGGATCTCGAAGCGCACCTGCCCATATTCGATGCCATACACCCGCCCATAAATCTCGGTCAGTGACTGCGCCAGGTCCTGGTCGAGAATCCCCGGGAAGTAGCGCGGGTTGAGGTAGTGCTCGGCATACAGCACCGCCCGCCCATCGATCCGCCGCAAGCGGCAAATCCGCACCACGCTGGACAACGCCGGCAGGCACAGGCGCGCGCAGATGGCCGCCGGGGCCGGCTGCAGGCGTGCCGACAGCAGTTCGGTGGTGGGCTGGCGGCCCTGGTCGCGCACCATCGCATGGAAATGGCTGCGCTCGATCAGGTCGTAGGTCAGCCGCTGCGGGGCGACGAACCAGCCGCGCCGTTCCTCGCGATAGATCAGGCCCTGGGCCTCCAACTGCACCAATGCCTCACGCAGGGTGATGCGGGTGGTGTCGAACACCTCGCTGAGCTTGCGCTCGGCCGGCAACTTGCCGCCCGGCGCCAGCAGGCCATGCTCGATCTGCTCCTGCAGGGCATGGCAGATGGCTGTTACCGCACGCGGTGGCATCGACTGCATCAAAGGTTACCTATCTGGACTAGTCCAGCCCCAAAACAGGGCATCTGGAGAATAGTGCAAGCCTAGGCACGGCTGATGAACATCCTGTGACAAGGCCTTGGCCAAGGCCCTGCCAGAAGCGCGCCAAGCCCGCAAATTCAAGGGTGTGAACTGGTCTACGCTGTACCTTCAGGCAACCGTGGCCGGCCGCGGCAAGGGCCTCTTACATCAAACTGTCACGCAAGCGGCCTACCTTGGCGCAAGGTTTGCTGACCTAGACCAACGGTTTCCAGCAACGGTTACATGCACGACACGATCGCTTAAGGCACCCACCCAAGGAGCTTCGGATGAAAAAGTTCTTCATGGCGTCACTGCTCGGTTCTGCTATTGCCCTGTGTACCTCGGCCATGGCCGCAGGCGCTGACCTCACCGCCCTGGAAGCCGCCGCCAAGAAAGAAGGCCAAGTCAACAGCGTGGGCATGCCCGATGCCTGGGCCAACTGGAAAGGCACCTGGGAAGATCTGGCCAGCAAATACGGCCTCAAGCACACCGACACCGACATGAGCTCGGCCCAGGAAATCGCCAAGTTCGACGCCGAGAAAGACAACGCCAGCGCCGACATCGGTGACGTCGGCGCAGCCTTCGGGCCGATCGCCGTGACCAAGGGCGTGAGCCAGCCGTACAAGCCGAGCACCTGGGACCAGGTGCCGGAGTGGGCCAAGGACAAGGACGGCCACTGGGCGCTGGCCTATACCGGCACCATCGCCTTCATCATCAACAAGGACCTGGTCAAGGAAGATCAACGGCCCAAGTCCTGGCACGACCTGGAAAAAGGCAAGTACAAGGTCGCCATCGGCGACGTCAGCACTGCCGCCCAGGCGGCCAACGGCGTGCTCGCCGCCGCGATTGCCTACAAAGGCGACGAAACCAATATCGCACCGGGCCTGCAGCTGTTCACCAAGCTGGCCCAGCAGAAGCGCCTGTCGCTGGCCAACCCGACCATCCAGACCCTGGAAAAGGGCGAAGTGGAGGTCGGCGTGGTGTGGGACTTCAACGGCCTGAGCTACCGTGAACAGATCGACCCCAAGCGCTTCGAAGTGCTGATCCCATCCGATGGCACGGTGATGTCCGGCTATACCACCATCATCAACAAGTACGCCAAGCACCCCAATGCGGCCAAGCTTGCCCGCGAATACATCTTCAGCGATGCCGGGCAGATCAACCTGGCCAAGGGCCACGCCCGGCCGATTCGCGCCGAGCACCTGAAGCTGCCGGAGGACGTGCAGGCCAAGCTGCTGCCTAACGAGCAGTACAGCGCTGCGCAGCCGATCAAGAATGCCGAGGCGTGGGAAAAGACCTCCAAGGAACTGCCGCAGAAGTGGCAGGAGCAAGTGATCATCGAGATGGAGTGAGGGCCTGGTTTTTCTAGTGCCTGAAGCGGCCTCATCGCCGGCAAGCCGGCTCCCACAAGTACAACACCTGTGGGAGCCGGCTTGCCGGCGATGAGGGCAACGCAGTTATTGACTGGAGCCAACATGCAACACAACGTCATCCTGGTCCTGCTCGACGGCCTCAACCACCAGGTAGCCCACCACGCCATGGGCCACCTGCATGCCTATGTCGAAGCCGACCGCGCCGCGCTGTACCGCGTGGAATGCGAGCTGCCTTCGCTGTCGCGCCCCCTGTACGAATGCATCCTCACCGGCGTGCCGCCGATCGACAGCGGCATCGTGCACAACAACGTCAACCGCCTGTCCACCCAGCGCAGCGTGTTCCACTACGCCCGCGAAGCCGGCCTGGGCACTGCGGCGGCGGCCTATCACTGGATGAGCGAGCTGTACAACCGCTCGCCCTTCGACCCGCTGCGCGACCGCCACACCCACGCGCCGAAGCTGCCGATCCAGCATGGCCTGTTCTACTGGGCCGACCACTACCCCGATTCGCACCTGCTGGCCGACGCCGAATACCTGCGCCGGCGCCATGCGCCGAACTTCCTGCTGGTGCACCCGATGAACATCGACGACGCCGGCCACCGCCACGGCCTGGACAGCAGCCAGTACCGCAACGCCGCGCGCAGCGCCGACATCCTCCTGGCCGACTACCTGCCGCGCTGGCTCGAAGAGGGCTACCAGGTGCTGGTGACCGCCGACCATGGCATGAACAACGACCGCTCGCACAACGGCCTGCTGGCCGAGGAACGCGAAGTGCCGCTGTTCGTGTTCGGCGATGCGTTCAGCCTGGACCCGGCCGCCAAGCCGCTGCAGACCGAGTTGTGCGGCACCATCTGCGAACTGCTCGGCGCCGCCCACGACAAGACCGTGTGCCGGGAGCTGCTCAAGTGACGGCCGCCAAACGCAGCCGCGCCAGTGGCCGCTACCTGGCCCTGCTGTGCCTGCTGCCCTTCGCCGTGTTCTTCATCGTCTTCCAGATCGCCCCGCTGGCCTGGGTGGCGATCAACAGCGTGCAGTCAGAGGCGGGCTGGGGCCTGGACAACTTCAGCAAGATCTTCGCCTCCAAGTTCTACCTGCAGGCGCTGCAACGCAGCCTGGAGATCAGCTTCTGGTCGAGCCTGTTCGGCATCGTCATCGCCACCCTCGGCGCCTATTCGCTGCGCCAGGTGGACTCGCGCCTGCGCGACTTCGTCAGCGCCTTCGCCAACATGACCAGCAATTTCGCCGGCGTGCCGCTGGCCTTCGCCTTCATCATCCTGCTTGGCTTCAACGGCGCGCTGACCCTGCTGCTCAAGCAGATGGGGCTGCTCGAAGACTTCAGCATCTACTCCAAGAGCGGCCTGATCCTGGTGTACACCTACTTCCAGATCCCGCTCGGCGTGCTGCTGCTCTACCCGGCCTTCGACGCGCTGCGCGAAGACTGGCGCGAGTCGGCCGCGCTGCTCGGCGCCAACCACTGGCAGTACTGGCGGCATATCGGCCTGCCGGTGCTGACCCCAGCGCTGCTCGGCACCTTCGTCATCCTCCTGGCCAATGCCCTGGGCGCCTACGCCACGGTGTATGCGTTGACCACCGGCAACTTCAATGTGCTGCCCATCCGCATCGCAGGCCTGGTGGCCGGCGACATCAGCCTCGACCCGAACCTTGCCAGCGCTCTGGCCATGGTGCTGGTGGGCTTGATGACGCTGGTCACGGTGGTGCACCAGTGGCTGCTCAAGAGGAGCTACCATGCGCGCTGAAAAAAACGCCGCCGGGCTGTACCACCGGCTGATGGTGTACCTGCTGTTTCTGATTTTGCTGCTGCCACTGGCCGGCACCCTGCTCTACTCGCTGGCCACCAGCTGGTCGGCAAGCCTCTTGCCCAGCGGCCTGACCTTCAAGTGGTACCTGGCGCTGTGGAGCGAGCCGCGCTTTCTGGCCGCCTTCGGCCAGTCGCTGCTGGTGTGCGTCGGCGCCCTGGTGCTGTCGGTGGTGCTGATCCTGCCGCTGCTGTTCGTGGTGCACTACCACTTCCCGCGCCTCGATGCGCTGATGAACATCCTCATCCTGCTGCCCTTCGCGGTGCCGCCGGTGGTGTCGTCGGTGGGCCTGCTGCAGCTCTATGGCAGCGGGCCGATGGCCATGGTCGGCACGCCGTGGATCCTCATCGGCTGCTACTTCACCATCGCCCTGCCGTTCATGTACCGGGCGATCACCAACAACCTGCAGGCGATCAACCTGCGCGACCTGATGGACGCCGCCCAGTTGCTGGGCGCCAGCACCTGGCAGGCAGCGTTTCTGGTGGTGCTGCCGAACCTGCGCAAGGGGCTGATGGTCGCCCTGCTGCTGTCGTTCTCGTTCCTGTTCGGCGAATTCGTATTCGCCAACCTGCTGGTCGGCACCCGCTACGAGACCCTGCAGGTGTACCTGAACAACATGCGCAACAGCAGCGGCCACTTCAACAGCGCCCTGGTGATCTCGTACTTCGCCTTCGTGCTGGTGCTGACCTGGGTCGCCAACCGCTTGAACAAGGACAAGACCTGACATGAGCTTCGTCAGCGTACAGAAACTGCACAAAAGCTATGGCGGCACCCCGGTGTTCGAGCACATCGACTGCCAGATCGAACGCGGCGAGTTCGTCACCCTGCTCGGCCCGTCCGGCTGCGGCAAGTCGACCCTGCTGCGCTGCATCGCCGGGCTGACCCCGGTGGACGGCGGGCAGATCCTGCTCGATGGCCAGGACATCGTGCCGCTGAGCCCGCAGAAGCGCGGCATCGGCATGGTGTTCCAGAGCTATGCGCTGTTCCCCAACATGACCGTGGAGCAGAACGTCGCGTTCGGCCTGCGCATGCAGAAGGTCAAGGCCGACGAGAGCCAGAGCCGCGTGCGCGAGGCCCTGGCGCTGGTGGAGCTGGGCAGTTTCGCCGGGCGCTACCCGCACCAGCTGTCGGGCGGTCAGTGCCAGCGTGTGGCCCTGGCCCGCTCGCTGGTCACCCGGCCCCGCCTGCTGCTGCTCGACGAGCCGCTGTCGGCGCTGGATGCGCGCATCCGCAAGCACCTGCGCGAGCAGATTCGCGCCATCCAGCGCGAACTGGGGCTGACCACCATCTTCGTCACCCACGACCAGGAAGAAGCGCTGACCCTGTCCGACCGCATCTTCCTGATGAACCAGGGCCGCATCGTCCAGAGCGGCGATGCCGAAACCCTCTACACCGCCCCCGTCGACCTGTTCGCCGCGGGCTTCATCGGCAACTACAACCTGCTCGACCCGGACAGCGCCAGCCGCCTGTTGCAGCGCCCGGTGGCCAGCCGCCTGGCGATACGGCCAGAGTCGATCACCCTTGGCCTGGATGGCGAGCGCGACGGCGAAGTGCGCAGCCACAGCCTGCTCGGCAACGTGATCCGCTACCGGGTGCGGGTGCGCGAGGTGGAGCTGGTGGTCGATGTGCTCAATCGCTCGCCTGCGGACCTGCACTCGGACGGGCAGCGGGTATCCTTGTCGATCGACCCTACCGCGCTACGGGAAGTGGCCTAAGGAGAATCACACATGGCACTGGCAATTTTCGATCTGGACGAAACCCTGATCCACGGTGACTGCGCGTCGCTGTGGAGCGAGCAGATGGCGCGGCTGGGCTGGGTCGACGGCAAGGACTTCCTGCGCCGCGACCATGAGCTGATGGAGGCCTACGGCAAGGGCCACCTGCGCATGGAGGACTACATGGCCTTCAGCCTGGAGCCGATTGCCGGGCGTACCCTGGAGGAAGTCGAGCACCTGGTGGAGCCCTGGGTCGAGGACGTGATCGAGCCGATCATCTACGGCGACGCCTGCCGCTGCATTGCCGAGCACCGCAAGCGTGGCGACCGGATCCTGATCATTTCCGCTTCGGGCACGCACCTGGTGGGGCCGATTGCGGCGCGCCTGGGGGTGGATGAGTACCTGGCGATCGAGCTGGAGGCGTTGAACGGGGTGTACACCGGCAAGACCCATGGGGTGCTGACCTACCGCGAAGGCAAGATCACCCGCTTGCTGGAGTGGCTGGATCAGGAGCAGGAGAATCTGGAGGGGGCAAGCTTCTATTCGGATTCGCGCAATGACTTGCCGTTGTTGCTGAAGGTGGACTACCCGCATGTGGTCAATCCTGACCCTGTACTGAGGGAGCATGCAGAGGTCAATGGTTGGCCTATCTTGAGCTGGTCCTGAGCATTTTGCTCAGGCAGGCCCGGCCCAATCGCCGGCAAGCCGGCTCTCACAAGTACACCACCGCTCTTCAGCCATGTGGTTTACCTGTGGGAGCCGGCTTGCCGGCGATTGGGCCTTGAGGGCCTACGCCAGGCTCGGGTCGATGACCATCACCAGCTTGCCCGACACCTGGTTGCTCTCAAGCTCGGCATACGCCGCCTGGGCAAACTCCACCGGGTAGGTGTCCACCAGCTGCGGCGACAGGCGCCCTTCGCTGAACAGCGGCCACACCTGCTGCTGCAGCTCGCGCAGCAGCTCGGCCTTGAACCCGTCGTCGCGGTTGCGCAGCGTCGAGCCGGTGATTTCCAGGCGCTTGCCCAGCACCTGCGCCAGGTCCAGCTCGAACTTGCGCCCGCCCATCAAGCCAATGATGACCCAACGCCCATCACGGGCCAGCAGCTTGAGGTTGAGCGGGCCATAGCTGGCGCCCACCGGGTCGAGGATCACGTCGAACGGGCCGAACCCTTCGAGCGCCTCGAGGTTCTCGTTGCGCACCACACCGCCGGCCGCCCCCAGGTCCTGGCAGTAGGCCAGGCGGTCCTGCGAGCCGACGCTGACATACACCGGGTTGCCAAAGGCTTTGCACAGCTGGATCGCCGCCGAGCCGACGCCGCTGGCGCCCGCGTGCACCAGCACCTTCTCGCCCGCCTTCAGCGCGCCCAGCTGGAAGATGTTCAACCACGCCGTGGCATACACCTCGGGCAGCGCCGCCGCTTCCTGCAGGCTCAGGCCCTCGGGCACCGGCAGCACATGGCGTGCGTCCACCACCACTTCCTCGGCCATGGCGCCACTGGCCAGCAGTGCGCACACGCGGTCGCCCACGCGCCAGTCGGCACCGGCGCCGACTTCCGCGATCACCCCGGCGCACTCCAGGCCCATGTACGGGCTGGCGCCTGGAGGTGGCGGATAGAGGCCCTTCATCTGCAGCAGATCAGCGCGGTTCAACCCCGCTGCAGCCACCCGAATGCGTACCTGGCCGGCGTCACAGGCCGGGCGTTCGGCCTCGACCCAGGCCACATGTCCGTCTTCGCCTTGCAATGCTTTCACAGTGCCTCCATAGTTGAATCATGACTGAGCCTGGGGAACGCTTGCCCCAGGCTTTTTGCAGTATTTGTCCGGCTCCATGGAACCGGCAACGGAAAAGACGGCCTACTATGCGTGATCAATTGCCTCCACGTCGAATCAGCATGAAGCATTTCCTCCCAAGCACCGCCCTGGCCATGATGATCGGCCTGGGCAGCCTCACGCTCGGCGGCAATGCGGCGGCCGCCAACAAGTGGGACAGCCTGCAGCCCGACCGTGACGAAATCGTCGCCAGCCTCAACGTGGTGGAGCTGCTCAAGCGCCACCATTACAGCAAGCCACCGCTCGATGACGCCCGCTCGGTGATCATCTACGACAGCTACATCAAGCTGCTCGACCCAGCCCGCAGCTACTTCACCGCGGCCGACATCGCCGAGTTCGACAAGTGGAAGACGCAGTTCGACGACTTCCTCAAGAGCGGCAACCTCGACCCCGGCTTCACCATCTACAAGCGCTACCTCGACCGGGTCAAGCAGCGCCTGGACTTCGCCCTGGCCGAGCTGGACAAGGGCGTCGACAAGATGGACTTCACCACCCACGAGACCTTGCTGATCGACCGCAAGGACGCGCCGTGGATGAAGGACCAGGCCGAGCTCGACGACCTGTGGCGCAAACGCGTCAAGGACGAAGTGCTGCGCCAGAAGCTCGCCGGCAAAGAGCCCAAGCAGATCCAGGAAACCCTGACCAAGCGCTACAAGAACCAACTGGCGCGCCTGGACCAGACCCGTGCCGAGGACATCTTCCAGGCCTACATCAACACCTTCGCCCAGTCCTACGACCCGCACACCAACTACCTGTCGCCGGATAACGCCGAGAACTTCGACATCAACATGAGCCTGTCGCTCGAAGGCATCGGCGCGGTGCTGCAGAGCGACAACGACCAGGTCAAGATCGTGCGCCTGGTGCCGGCCGGCCCTGCCGCCAAGACCAAGCAGGTGGCCACCGCCGACAAGATCATCGGCGTCGCCCAGGGCAACAAGGAAATGGTCGACGTGGTCGGCTGGCGCCTGGACGAAGTGGTCAAGCTGATCCGCGGCCCGAAAGGCTCGGTGGTGCGCCTGGAGATCATTCCGGCGAGCAATGCGCCGAGCGACCAGACCACCAAGATCGTTTCCATCACCCGTGAAGCGGTCAAGCTCGAAGAGCAGGCGGCGAAGAAGTCGGTGCTCAAGCTCAAGCAGGATGGCCGCGACTACAAGCTGGGCATCATCGAGATCCCGGCCTTCTACCTGGACTTCAAGGCCTACCGTGCCGGCGACCCCGAGTACAAGAGCACCACGCGTGACGTGAAGAAACTGCTCACCGAGCTGCAGAAGGAAAAAGTCGACGGCGTGGTCATCGACCTGCGCAACAACGGCGGCGGATCCCTGCAGGAAGCCACCGAGCTGACCAGCCTGTTCATCGAGAAAGGCCCGACCGTGCTGGTACGCAACAGCGATGGCCGCGTCGACGTGCTCGAGGACGAAAACCCCGGTGCCTTCTACAAAGGCCCGCTGGCGCTGCTCGTCAACCGCCTCTCGGCCTCGGCCTCGGAGATCTTCGCCGGCGCCATGCAGGACTACCACCGCGCGCTGATCATCGGCGGCCAGACCTTCGGCAAAGGCACCGTGCAGACCATCCAGCCGCTCAACCATGGCGAGCTGAAACTGACCCTGGCCAAGTTCTACCGGGTTTCCGGGCAGAGCACCCAGCACCAGGGCGTGCTGCCGGACATCGATTACCCGTCGATCATCGACACCAAGGAAATCGGCGAAAGCGCCCTGCCCGAAGCCATGCCATGGGACACCATCCGCCCGGTGGTCAAGCCTGCGGCCGACCCGTTCAAGCCGTTCCTGGCCCAGCTCAAGGCGCAGCATGAAGCGCGCAGCGACAAGGATGCAGAGTTCACCTACATCCGCGACCGCCTGGCGCTGACCCAGAAGCTGATGAACGAGAAGACCGTCAGCCTCAACGAGCAGGATCGCCGCGCACGCCACGACGAGATCGAGGCCAAGCAGCTGGCGCTGGAAAACACCCGCCGCAAGGCCAAGGGTGAAGAGCCGCTCAAGGAGCTGAAGAAAGAAGACGAAGACGCCCTACCGGCCGAAGATGAGAACACCAAACCGGAGGACGACGCCTACCTGTCGGAGACCGGTCGTATCCTCATCGACTACCTGAGTGCCAGCACCAAGGTGGCCAAGAAGTAAGGGTTAGGTCGTGAAAAAGGGGCCAGGCATGTGAATGCCTGGCCCCTTTTTTTATGCCCTGGCGAGCTGGCGCTCAGGCAATTTCCGGATAGCAGTATTCGAACACCCTGACCACCTCGGAGGCATGCCAGGACGCCGCCTCCATGCCATCCACCGGCCCGGAGAAGCGCCCCAGGCGCTCGACGCATTCGAAGAAGCCGGTGCGCGGCAGGCGGCTGGCGCCCTGACTGATCACCAGCGAGCTGCGCAGCGGCTGCTCGGCGCGGGCATCGAGCACGGCCAGGTACTCCAGCGCCGCAGTCAGCGTCTGCATGGCAGGGCTTGGCAGTTGCAGGCGCTCGATCAGCGCCCGGTAGGTCAGCAGATGGCGTTGTCGTCGGGCCAGGTCAAGCTCATCCAGCAGGCTTTGCCAGTGCTGGCGGCTGATCCTGACCTGGCTCATGACGGCTCGCTCCAGCCGGCGACGCCCAAGTGCCAGGCCAGGGCCCGGCGAATCGCCGCATCCGGCTGGCGTTCGCCGGATTCGATCATGGCCAGGTAGGCCGGGCTAACACCAACATTGCGCGCCAGTTGCTCGGCAGCAATGCCTTTGCCCTGGCGGATCTGCCCGACCTCACTGAATACAGGCAGGTTGACACTCGCCGCCGGTTGCTCTTGTAAGGCTGACACCGCTTCGGCAGGTGCCTGGCCGGCTGCCTTGAGCAGCGCCTGGTACTGCTCCCAGGGAACGACGGCGTACTCGGGCTGACCGTCCCGGCTAATGACCTGAATACCCATTACAACCCCCTTACGTAGGATTACCGCATGTAATCCGTAGGCATAACCCTTATGCCAATTATATTACCAAGTGCGGCAGTCTGTGGGGATCGGTGCGCTTTCAGTGGCTTTTGCGTTCCAGGCGCAGGGCTTCGGGGCTGTCGGGCAGGCGCTCGACCACGCGCAGACGCTCTGGCGCCTGGCTGTCGCGCCAGGCCTTGAAGCGTGCCAGCTCATCGGCCACGGTCTTGAGCACCCAGCCGAGCACGGCGATGTCATCGAGGAACCCAACCCCCAGCAACCAGTCGGGAATGGCATCGATGGGGCTGACGAAGTACAAAAGGCCGGCGACGATGGTCACCAGCGCCTTGGGGCTGATTGCCCGGTACTCGCCGCGCCACCACGCCAGGCACAGCGCCTGCAGCAATTTGACGTCATCACGCAGCTGGCCCAGGCGCGGCCCTTTGCGGGCCACGGCGAACAGCAAGGCCGGCAACCGGCCACGGCTGAGCAGGCGCTCGGCCAAGGGCAGGAAGCGGGCGAAATTCCAGGGTGCGCTCATGGAGCCTCCAGCAGGGGTTAGGTTATCCACATTTATTGTGGATAACCTTGTGAACAGGGCGAAGTTTCTGACGCCAGGTGCCCATAAGGCAAGGGCCCCGGTCAGATCGGGCGTTTTTTACACAGCGGTTAAAGCCGCGCAAACGATTTGCGCCGCCAGCCCGCCGCAGCTTCACACCGTCCTTGATCGGACAGCCGCACTGCGCCGGGGTTCGTTACAGGCCGCTGGCACAAACAAAAACGCCCCGTCGAAACGGGGCGTCTTGCCGAACTGCCGTGCTTACTTGGCAGGTGCTTCAGCGGCGGCGTCGCCTTCCGGCGCGTCACCTTGCAGCTGGCTCGGGTCCTTGATGGCGATCAGTTCCAGATCGAACACCAGCACCGAGTTGGCCGGGATCAGCGGGCTCGGGCTTTGTGCGCCGTAGGCCAGCTCAGCCGGGATGAACAGCTTGTACTTCTCGCCAACGTGCATCAGCTGCAGGCCTTCGACCCAGCCCGGAATCACGCCGCTGACCGGCAGGTCGATCGGGCTGCCGCGCTCGACGGAGCTGTCGAACACCTTGCCATCGATCAGCTTGCCTTCGTAGTGGACAGTGACCACGTCGGTCGGCTTGGGCTGCGGGCCGTCGGCCTTCTTGACCACTTCGTACTGCAGGCCCGAGGCGGTGGTGACCACGCCTGGCTTCTTGGCGTTTTCTTCGAGGAATTTCTTGCCGGCGCTGGCCGCTTCTTCGCTGGCCTTGGCCAGACGCTCTTCGGCGCGCTTCTGCAGCGAGGTGAAGGCTTCTACCAGCTCTTCATCCTTGATGCGCTGCTCTTTCTTGCCAACGGCGTCTTCGATGCCGAGGGCCACGGCTTTGGAATCAAGGTCTTCCATGCCTTCCTGGGCCAGGCTCTTGCCCATGTTCAGGCCGATACCGTAGGAGGCTTTCTGTGCCGGAGTCTTCAGCTCGGGGGTGCTGGCTTGT
This sequence comes from Pseudomonas sp. UBA6315, assembly GCF_002438125.1. Taxonomy (NCBI): domain Bacteria; kingdom Pseudomonadati; phylum Pseudomonadota; class Gammaproteobacteria; order Pseudomonadales; family Pseudomonadaceae; genus Pseudomonas; species Pseudomonas sp. UBA6315. The sequence goes on along the minus strand of NZ_DJTF01000134.1, from coordinate 2,339 downwards.
TGGTCACAGCCGGCCAATACCAAGCCTACCAGGGCAACCGCAGCCGCCAAACGATGCTGTTTCATGCTATTTCCTTGTTCATGCGCCATGTGGGCAATCAGGGTAAAGCCGCGAGCTTATCAGGCGGCCATTACCAATGGCTACCGGCATAAGAGCGGGTTCTGGTAAGGAAGTTCAGTACTTAAAAGCTTATTCATGCATAGGCCGCAGCCATTGGCCAGTATTGACCCTTCATCGCGGTTTTGCCTGAAATTTGTGGCTATTCATGTCAGGCAGTTCTGAGCCCCGCTGGATCAGGGATACAGCCCATCACGGTACTGCGCTGCCACCTCACGCAACACTTCGCACACCCATTGCCCCGGCACGCTCTGCGGCAACGCTGCATTGCGGCAGATGCCCACCGAACCGCCGGGCTCGCGCACGCCCAGGTCCAGCTCGGCCAGCTCGCCCCGGCGCAAGTCGAGCAACACCGCATCACGCGGCGCCACCCACACCCCATCGCTGCCCAGCAGGTAGCGCCGGCTCAAGGCCAGCGACAAGGTTTCCAGGCGCTGCGCCGGCATCTGGATGCCGCACTGCACGAATAGGCTGTCGGCGTGCTGGCGGATGGTGGTGCCCGAAGGTGGCAGCACCAAGGGGTAGCGGCTGACCTGTGCGCGCTCCACCGGCAGCTTGGCCAGCAACGGGTGGCCGGGGCGCACCACCAGGGCCATCGATTCACTGTACAGGTGCTCGAACGACAAGCCCTGGATCTGCGGGCTGTCGGTCATGCGCCCGACCACCAGCTCCAGCTCCCCGAGGTGCAATTGGCCAAGCAGCTGTGCGCTGACCCCGGTGACCACGCTGATCACCAGCGCCTCGTGGCGCTGATGCAGGCGGCACAGCACCTCGGGCATCAACAGGCCTTCGACCGTCGACAGCACGCCGATGCGCACCTGGGACGGCGCCCGCGCCTCGCCCCTCAGGCTGCTCACGCCATCGCGCAGAGCCTGCACGCTGGGCCCGGCATAGCGCATGAAGCGGCTGCCGGCGGAGGTCAGCACCACGCCCTGGCGGCCACGTTCGAACAGGCGCGCCTCGAGCAGGTCCTCGAGCTCCTTGAGGGTCTTGGAAATCGCGGGCTGGCTGATCGCCAGGATATCGGCAGCCCTGGCCAGGCTGCCCTGCCGGGCAATCTCCAGGAAGCACAACAGGTGGCGGTACTTGATGCGGGTATCGAGGTTCATGCCGGCAAGCTTAACGCATGCACCCGCTGTGGATCAGCTGCGGTGGCAGGCCGCCGGCCTATGGCGCTATGCTGGAGCCATTTCCAGCTAGAGCTACTGCCCCCATTCCATGTCCCAGGTGATCCTCAAGACCCCCGCCCAACTCGACCTGATGCGCAACGCCGGCCATCTGCTGGCCCAGGTATTCGCCGACCTCGACAGTTTCATCCGCCCCGGCGTGACCACCATGCAGATCAACGACCGCGCCGAGGCGTTCATCGTCCAGACCCTCACGGCACGCCCGGCCAGCAAGGGCCAGTACGGCTTCCCCTACTCGCTCAACACGTCGGTGGACCATGTGGTGTGCCACGGCATGCCCAAAGTGGATGAAGTGCTACAGGAAGGTTCGATCATCAACGTCGATATCACCCTGGAACAGGGCGGCTACATCGCCGATTCGTCGAAAATGTACAGCATCGGGCAGATCGGCGATGAAGCCCGGCGCCTGGTCGACACCACCTATGAGGCATTGTGCAAAGGCATCGCCCAGGTGCGCCCCGGCGCGACGCTGGGCGACATCGGCCATGCCATCCAGGCCCATGCGGAAGCTGCGGGCTACAGCGTGGTACGCGAGTATTGCGGGCATGGCATCGGCCAGCAGATGCACGAAGGCCCCGAAGTGCTGCATTTCGGCCAGCGTGGCATGGGCATGAAGTTGAAACCGGGGATGGTGTTCACCATCGAGCCGATGATCAACCAGGGTGGCCGTGGCACACGGACGCTGAAGGATGGCTGGACGGTGGTTACCCGCGACCACAGCCTGTCGGCGCAGTGGGAGCACACGGTGGCGGTGACCGAAGATGGGGTCGAGGTGCTGACGTTGCGTGAGGAAGAGCGCAACCGCTGACTGGGCGGCTAGCGGCCCTTCTGTGGGAGCGGGCTTGCCCCGCGAACACGGGCGAAGCCCGTGCCATCCAGCGGCGTTGTCTGGGGCGGCCCCTTCGCGGGGCAAGCCCGCTCCCACATTCAATCGCCACATCGACCGATAAATTTGATGCAAAAAAAAAGCGACCCTAAGGTCGCTTTCTTTGTGGCTTCCGGGTGTTCAGTGAGCCCTGGAAGCGGAATATGGCG
>NZ_DJTF01000136.1:0-9323 GCF_002438125.1 Pseudomonas sp. UBA6315 | reverse complement strand
GGCTGTTCGCCGCCAGCCACGTGTCGGCCATCGCCGGCCCGGCCGGGATCCTTTCCTGGTTCCTCGGCGGCTTTGCCGTGCTGCTGCTGGGCATCGTCTACTGCGAGCTCGGCGCGGCCCTGCCGCGTGCCGGCGGCGTAGTGCGCTACCCGGTGTACTCCCACGGCCCGCTGCTCGGCTACCTGATGGGCTTCATCACGCTGATCGCCTTCTCCAGCCTGATCGCCATCGAAGTGGTTGCCTCCCGCCAGTACGCCGCGGCGTGGTTTCCCGGGCTGACCAAGGCCGGCTCCAGCGACCCCACCGTGCTCGGCTGGCTGGTGCAGTTCGCCTTGCTGGGGCTGTTCTTCTTCCTCAACTACCGCAGCGTGAAGACCTTCGCCAAGGCCAACAACCTGATCAGCGTGTTCAAGTTCATCGTGCCGCTGCTGGTGATCGGTGTGCTGTTCACCTTCTTCAAGCCGGAAAACTTCGAGGTCCAGGGGTTTGCCCCGTTCGGCCTGTCCGGTGTGGAAATGGCCGTGTCGGCCGGCGGCATCATCTTCGCCTACCTGGGCCTGACGCCGATCATCTCGGTGGCCAGCGAAGTGAAGAACCCGCAGCGCACCATCCCGATCGCGCTGATCCTCTCGGTGCTGCTGTCCACCGCGATCTACGCCCTGCTGCAACTGGCCTTCCTGGGCAGCGTGCCGACCGAGATGCTGAGCAACGGCTGGGCCGCCGTGACCAAGGAACTGGCCCTGCCCTACCGTGACATCGCCCTGGCCCTGGGCGTGGGCTGGCTGGCCTACCTGGTGGTGGCCGATGCGGTGATCTCGCCCAGCGGCTGCGGCAACATCTACATGAACGCCACCCCTCGGGTGATCTATGGCTGGGCGCAGACCGGCACCTTCTTCCGCTACTTCACCCGCATCGATGCGCAATCCGGCATCCCGCGCCCTGCCCTGTGGCTGACCTTCGGCCTGTCGGTGTTCTGGACCCTGCCGTTCCCATCCTGGGAAGCGCTGATCAACGTGGTCTCCGCCGCCCTGGTGCTGAGCTACGCCGTGGCCCCGGTCACCGTTGCCGCCCTGCGCCGCAATGCACCGGACATGCCGCGCCCGTTCCGGGTCATGGGCATGGGCGTGCTCGGCCCGCTGTCGTTCATCATCGCCGCGCTGATCGTCTACTGGTCCGGCTGGAACACCGTGTCGTGGCTGCTGGCGCTGCAAATCGTGATGTTCGTACTGTACCTGCTGTGCGCCCGTTTCGTGCCCACCCAGCATCTGTCGCTGGCCCAGCAAGTGCGCTCCTCGGCCTGGCTGATCGGCTTCTACGCCGTGACCATCCTGCTGTCCTGGCTGGGCAGCTTCGGCGGCCTGGGCGTGCTTGCCCACCCGTTCGACACCCTGGCCGTGGCCGCCGGTGCCCTGGGCATCTACTACTGGGGCGCCGCCACTGGCGTGCCGGCTCACCTGGTGCGCCTGGAAGGCGAAGACGAAAGCGAAGCCAGCGGCGAAAGCTACGCCGGCCAGCGCCCTGCCGCCGTCGCCTCCTGACCTTCTCTGTAATGGACATGCCCATGAAACACGTGCACGTGATCGACTCCCACACCGGCGGCGAACCCACCCGCCTGGTGCTCAAAGGCTTCCCCACCCTCACCGGCCGCAGCATGGCCGAGCAGCGCGACGAGCTGCGCGAACTGCACGACCACTGGCGCCGCGCCTGCCTGCTGGAGCCCCGCGGCAACGACGTGCTGGTTGGCGCGCTGTACTGCCCGGCGGTGTCGGCCGATGCCACCTGCGGGGTGATCTTCTTCAACAACGCCGGCTACCTGAACATGTGCGGCCACGGCACCATCGGCCTGGTCGCCTCGCTGCAGCACCTTGGCCTGATCCAGCCGGGCGAGCACAAGATCGACACCCCGGTCGGCCAGGTCACCGCCACCCTGCATGAAGACGGCGCGGTCACGGTCGGCAACGTGCCGGCCTACCGCTACCGCCAGCAGGTAGCGGTCGAAGTGCCAGGCCACGGCGTGGTCCACGGCGACATCGCCTGGGGCGGCAACTGGTTCTTCCTGGTGTCCGAGCACGGCCAGCGCATCGAACTGGCCAACCGCGAAGCCCTCACCGAGTACACCTGGGCCATGCTCAAGGCGCTCGAAGCCCAGGGCATCACCGGCGAACACGGCGCATTGATCGACCATGTCGAGCTGTTCGCCGATGACCCCAACGCAAACAGCCGCAACTTCGTCATGTGCCCCGGCAAGGCCTACGACCGCTCCCCCTGCGGCACCGGCACCAGCGCCAAGCTTGCCTGCCTGGCCGCCGACGGCAAGCTCGCCGAGGGCCAGACCTGGGTCCAGGCGAGCATCACCGGCAGCCAGTTCCACGGCCGCTACCAGCGCGAGGGCGAGCACATTCGCCCGTTCATCACCGGCCGCGCCTACATGACCGCCGACAGCACCCTGCTGATCGACGAACAGGATCCGTTTGCCTGGGGCATCTGAGCGCCCGCGGCCTTTTCTTCGCCACCTGACTGAATACTGCAAGGAGTGACACCCATGAGCGACAACATCTTCACCGGCTGCATGCCCGCCCTGATGACCCCGTGCACCGCCGCCCGCACACCGGACTTCGACGCCCTGGTGCGCAAGGGCCGCGAGCTGATCGAAGCGGGCATGAGCGCGGTGGTGTACTGCGGCTCGATGGGCGACTGGCCGCTGCTGACCGAGGCCGAACGCCAGGAAGGCGTGGCGCGGCTGGTGGCCGCCGGCATCCCGACCATCGTCGGCACCGGTGCGGTGAATACCCGCGAAGCCGTGGCCCACGCTGCCCACGCGGCCAAGGTCGGTGCCGCCGGCTTGATGGTCATCCCCCGCGTGCTGTCGCGCGGCGCCTCGCTGATCGCCCAGAAGCACCACTTCTCGGCCATTCTCGCGGCCGCGCCAAAATTGCCGGCGGTGATCTACAACAGCCCCTACTACGGCTTCGCCACCCGCGCCGACCTGTTCTTCGAACTGCGCCGCGAATACCCGAACCTGATCGGCTTCAAGGAGTTCGGCGGTGGCGCCGACCTGCGCTACGCCGCCGAGCACATCACCTCCAAGGATGACGACGTGACCCTGATGGTCGGCGTCGACACCCAGGTGGTGCACGGCTTCGTCAACTGCAACGCCACCGGCGCCATCACCGGCATCGGCAACGCCCTGCCGCGCGAAGTGCTGCAGCTGGTGAGCCTGAGCAAGCAGGCGGCCAAGGGCGATGCCCGCGCCCGCCGCCAGGCCCGCGAGCTGGAGTCGGCGCTGGCGGTGCTGTCGTCGTTCGATGAAGGTTGCGACCTGGTGCTGTACTACAAGCACCTGATGGTGCTCAACGGCGACAGCGAGTACAGCCTGCATTTCAATGTGACCGACGTGCTCACCGATGCCCAGCGCAACTACGCCGAGCAGCAGTACGCGCTGTTCCGCAGCTGGTACACCAACTGGTCGGCCGAGCAGAACCTGGCCTGATTTGCCTCCTGTGGGAGCGGGCTTGCCCCGCGAACACCGGCAAAGCCGGTGCCAGACACCGCGGCGTCTGCTTCGCGGGGCAAGCCCGCTCCCACAATGCAATCCTGAACTTGATTCCAAAGGACGCCCCATGACCCTGACAGGCAACCTGCTGATCGGCCAACGCGCCGTGCCCGGCAGCCAAGCAGCCATCCACGCCATCGACCCGGCCACCAACCAGAAGCTCGAACCCGCTTACGCCGGCGGCACCGGCGAACACGTGGCCCAGGCCTGCGCCCTGGCCTGGGCAGCGTTCGACCCCTATCGCGAAACGTCGCTGGCGCAGCGTGCGGCATTTCTTGAAACCATCGCCGAACAGATCGAAGCGCTCGGCGATGCCCTGATCGACCGCGCCGTGGCCGAAAGCGGCCTGCCCAAGGCGCGCATCCAGGGCGAGCGCGCCCGTACCTGCACGCAACTGCGCACCTTCGCCCGCGTGGTGCGCGACGGTGAATGGCTGGATGTGCGCATCGACAATCGCCAGCCAGAGCGCCAGCCCCTGCCCCGCGCCGACCTGCGCCAACGCCAGGTGGCCCTGGGCCCGGTCGCCGTGTTCGGCGCCAGCAACTTCCCCCTGGCCTTCTCGGTGGCCGGTGGCGACACCGCCTCGGCACTGGCGGCCGGTTGCCCGGTAGTGGTCAAGGCCCACGGCGCCCACCCCGGCACCAGCGAGCTGGTCGGCCAGGCCGTGGCGCGCGCCGTGAAGCTGTGCGGCTTGCCTGAAGGCGTGTTCTCGTTGCTGTATGGCGCGGGGCGTGAAGTCGGCATTGCCCTGGTCAGCGACCCACGCATCAAGGCGGTCGGCTTCACCGGCTCGCGCAGCGGCGGCATCGCCTTGTGCCAGGCCGCCCAGGCGCGGCCGGAGCCGATTCCGGTGTATGCCGAGATGAGCTCGATCAACCCGGTGTTCCTCTTCGACGCGGCGCTGCAAGCGCGTGGCCAAGCACTGGCGCAAGGTTTCGTCGCCTCGCTCACCCAGGGCGCCGGCCAGTTCTGCACCAGCCCCGGCCTGGTCATCGCCCGCCAAGGGCCGGCGCTGCAGCGCTTCATTGCCGCCGCCAGCGAGCACGTTGCCCAGGCTGCGGCGCAAACCATGCTGACGCCAGGCATCTACAGTGCCTATGCCGCCGGCACCGCCGCCCTGGCCGACAACGCCAACGCCCAGGTCGCGGCCACCGGCCAGCGGCCGCAAGGCCCCAACCAGTGCCAGGCGCAGCTGTTCGTCACCCAGGCCACTGCGTTTCTCGCCGACCCGACGCTGCAGGCCGAAGTGTTCGGCGCCGCCTCGCTGGTGGTGGCGTGTGCCAGCGACGAGCAGGTGCGCCAGGTTGCCGAGCACCTGGAGGGCCAGCTGACCGCCACCCTGCAACTGGATGACGGCGACCTGGACAGCGCCCGCGCCCTGCTGCCGACCCTGGAGCGCAAGGCCGGGCGCATTCTGGTCAATGGTTGGCCTACCGGCGTGGAAGTGTGCGATGCGATGGTCCACGGCGGGCCGTTCCCGGCCACCTCCGATGCCCGCAGCACCTCGGTGGGCACGGCGGCGATCCTGCGTTTCCTGCGCCCGGTGTGCTACCAGGACTTCCCGGACGCCTTGCTGCCGCAGGCGTTGAAGCACGGCAACCCGCTGCAGCTGCAGCGCTTGCTCGACGGCAAGCGGGAACGCTGAGCCATGCGCGATGCCTCCTTTGAAACCGATATTGCCGTGGTCGGCGCCGGCATCGTCGGCGTCGCCTGCGCCCTGCAACTGGCCCGCCAGGGCCGCCGGGTGCTGCTGATCGACCGCCAGGCGCCGGGCCACGGCGCGTCCTACGGCAATGCCGGGCACCTGGCCACCGAGCAGGTGTTCCCCATCGCCGACCTGTCGATCCTCAAGCGCCTGCCGCGCATGCTACTGGACCCGATGGGCCCGCTACGGCTGGACTGGAAGTACCTGCCCAAGGCCCTGCCCTGGTTCACCCGGCTGCTGCTCAACCTGCGCGCGGCGCCGTTCCAGCGCAGCGTGGCCGGCATCCGCACGCTGAACGAAGGCAGCCTTGGCGCCTGGCAGCGTTTGCTCGGGTCGATCGGGCGCAGCGACCTGTTCAAGGAGGACGGCTCGCTGCTGGTGTTCGAGCGGCCCGAGTCGCGCCGGGCGCTGGACGCCTTGCGCGCGCGCATGCAGCAGCAGGGCGTGGCGGTGGACATGTGGTCGGGTGATGCCGTGCATGGCGCGGCGCCACAGTTGAGTGCATCGATCCTGGGTGGCTTGTTCTTCCCGAGAACCGGGCATTTTCTCGACCCCTACCGGGTGGTTTGCGAACTGTTCGAGGCGGCCAAGGCCAGTGGCGTGCGGTTCGTGCAGGCGCAGGTCGGTGGCGGGCACCTGGACGCCAACGGCGTCAAGCTGAGCAGCGACCAGGGCACATTCAGCGCGCGCCAGGTGCTGGTCAGTTGTGGCGCCCACTCCGCGCAACTGACGGCGGCACTGACCGGCAAGCGTGTGCCGCTGGACACCGAACGTGGCTACCACCTGATGTTGCCAGGCGAGCATCAGCGCCTGCCCTTTGCGGTCACCTCGCTGGAGCGCAAGTTCATCATGACGCCGATGGCGGGCGGGCTGCGGCTGGCGGGCACGGTGGAGTTCGCGGGGTTGGATGCGCCGCCGAGCATGCAGCGGGCGTGGCAGTTGCACCGGCTGAGCAAGGGGCTGTTCACGCGGGAGCTGGGGATGGAGGGGGGGACGCCGTGGATGGGGTTCAGGCCTTCGTTGCCGGATTCGCTGCCGGTGATCGACCGGGTGTGTGATGGGCGGGTGCTGCTGGCGTTCGGGCATCAGCACCTGGGGCTGACCCAGGCGGCGGTGACGGCGCAGTGGGTGGGGCGGTTGGCTGAGGGGGCGGCGGAGGCTGAAATGGGGGCTTATCGGCTGGAGCGGTTTTGATCAGTACCGGCCTCTTCGCGGGGCAAGCCCGCTCCCACAGGTGCTGCACAAGCCTGAAAACTGTGCTGAACCTGTGGGAGCGGGCTTGCCCCGCGAAGAGGCCGGTGCAGAATCACCCCTCAGCGATAACGCTCAAGCCAATGCGCATACGGCGCTGGCAAGGTCCAGGAAGCCTTGTCCACACCCAGCTCCTTGGCCGCCGCATACGGCCAATGCGGGTCGGCCAGGTGCGCACGCCCCACCGACACCAGGTCAAGCTGGCTGGCCTGCAGCGCCGCCTCGGCCAACTGCGGCGTACCAAAGCCCCACGCCGAGGTCACCGGCAACCCCGCCTCGCGCCGCACGCGCTCGGCAATCGGCCCCATGAACGCCGGGCCCCACGGGATATTGGTATCCGGGATGGTGAAGCCCACGCTGACACTCAACAGGTCCAGGCCACCGGCCTTGAACAGGCGCGCCAGTTCGATGGATTCCTCCAGCGTCTGCTCATCCCGCCCGTCGTACTCCAGCACGCCGAAACGCGCGGTCAGCGGCAGGTTTTCCGGCCACACCTCACGCACCGCCGCCAGGGTTTCCAGCAGGAAGCGGCTACGGTTCTCGAAGCTGCCGCCATAGGCATCGGTGCGCTGGTTGGAGTGCTCGGAGAAGAAGCTCTGGCCCAGGTAGCCGTGGGCAAAGTGCAGCTCGATCCATTCGAAACCGGCGTCACGCGCACGGCGGGCGGCATCGACGAAGTCCTGCTTGACCCGGGCGATGTCGGCCAGGGTCATTTCCCGTGGCACTTTCGGCAGGTGCGCGCCGAAGGCGATGGCCGACGGGGCGATGGTTTCCCAGCCACGGGCATCCTCGGCGGCGATGTGGTCGTCACCTTCCCACGGGCGGTTGGCGCTGGCCTTGCGCCCGGCGTGGGCGATCTGGATGCCCGGCACCGAACCTGCGGCCTTGATCGCCTGCACCACCGGCACGAAGGCCTGGGCATGGGCGTCGCTCCAGATACCGGCGCAGCCGGGGGTGATGCGCCCTTCCGGCGCCACCGCAGTCGCCTCGACCACCACCAGCCCCGCGCCACCGCGGGCCAGGCCCGCCAGGTGCACGTGGTGCCAGTCGTTGATCATGCCGTCCTCGGCCATGTACTGGCACATCGGCGGAATGGCGATGCGGTTGCGCAGGGTGACGTCCTTGAGGGTGTAGGGTTGGAACAAAGCAGACATGGGCAGACTCCGTAGGGTCATCTGAATACGATTGTTCGATCATATTCGAACTATGGCAATTTGTGAAACCCCCGTTATCATGGCGACCATGCGAGCCTACACACACCCCAACCCCGAAGACCTGATCCTGGAGCGCGTGCTCTATGCGCTGAGCGACCCCGTGCGCCTGGAAATCGTGCGCCACCTGGCGGGCGTGGCCGAGGCCAGTTGCGGCGAGCTGGATGGCGGCCGGCCGAAGTCGAGCATGTCGCACCACTTTCGCGTGTTGCGCGATGCCGGGCTGGTGCATACCCGCAATGTCGGCACCACCCACATGAACTCGCTGCGCAGCGAAATGCTCGCCGAGCGCTTTCCCGGCTTGCTGGAGTGCCTCCTGCGCCAGCAGTGATCCGGTGCTGGCCTCTTCACGGGGCAAACCCGCTCCCCCTGGTTCAACCTCAGCTTGCCTGCCATATGCAATGCCTGTGGGAGCCGGCTTGCCGGCGATAGGGCCGCCCCAGGCAAAAAAAAACCACGAGGTCACCCCCGTGGTTTTTTTCGATCACAACAAGGCCGCAGCTTACAGCGCCATGTCGTTCTCAGGCTTGCTTTCAACCGGCAGGGTCACGCCAGTGCTGGTGCCGACGCTCTGGTCGATCACCGGCGGCTTCTCCAGCTGCAGGACTTCAGCGGTGTAGTTCCACTCTTTCTGGGTAGCGGCCGCCGAATCATTCAGCTTGGTGCCGTAGCTCGGCACGATCTCTTTGATCTTGGCTTGCCACTCAGGCGTCGCGACCTTTTCCTTGAACACGGTTTCCAGCACGTTCAGCATGATCGGCGCCGCAGTCGAGGCACCTGGCGATGCACCCAGCAGGCCTGCGATGGTGCGGTCTTGCGAGGCTACCACTTCGGTGCCCAGCTTGAGCACGCCGCCCTTCTCTTCGTCACGCTTGATGATCTGCACGCGCTGGCCGGCCTGCCACAGTTTCCAGTCTTCCTTCTTGGCGTTCGGGAAGTAGGTGCGCAGGGCTTCGAAGCGGTCGTCGTCCGACAGCATCAGCTGGCCGGCGAGGTACTCGACCAGCGGGTACTGCTCGATACCGACCTTGGTCATCGGCCACACGTTGTGCGGGGTGGTGGTGCTCAGCAGGTCCAGATACGAGCCGTTCTTCAGGAACTTGGTCGAGAAGGTGGCGAATGGCCCGAACAGGATCACGCGCTTGCCGTCCAGCACGCGGGTGTCCAGGTGCGGAACCGACATGGGCGGTGCACCGGTCGAGGCGATGCCGTAGGCCTTGGCCATGTGCTGCATGGCGATGGTCGGGTTCTCGGTCACCAGGAACGAGCCGCCTACCGGGAAGCCTGCGTATTCCTTGGCTTCCGGAATGCCCGACTTCTGCAGCAGCTTCAGCGCGCCGCCACCGGCACCGATGAACAGGAACTTGGCGTCGGTGGCCGATTCGGTACCGTCCTTCAGGTTCTTGTACTCGACGTGCCAGGAGCCGTCCTTGTTGCGGGTGATGTCCTGGACTTCGCTGGACAGTTGCAGGGTGAACTTGTCCTGGGTCTTCAGGTGGCCGACGAACTGGCGGGTGATCTCGCCGAAGTTGACGTCGGTGCCGATTGGCGTCCAGGTCACGGCCAGCTTCTGGTTAGGGTCGCGGCCTTCCATCATCAGCGG
>NZ_DJTF01000014.1:3494-4985 GCF_002438125.1 Pseudomonas sp. UBA6315 | reverse complement strand
AACTGCCGCGTCTGTACAGACCGGGGAATCCCCGGCATGGAGCTCGCTCGTCATTTTAAGAATCAGCCCAGCAAAAAACTGCTTGGTAATCGGCAACTGCTGTGTTTTCGCGGAACCCACAGAAGTTGTATCAAGAAGGGAGGGTAGTCTACCGGAATGTACCCTTCAGCTCAAACCTTGCGCGTTCGTCGGCAGCTGCCAGTGAAGCTGGCAATCGGCCTGCCCGAGCATGGGCAGGTTGGCCACCGCCAGCAACTGCTCGCCGCGGTACAGCAACGGCAGGCGCGGGCGCACGAAATGCGGCACCTGCAGCTCGTTGAGCAGGCGCTTCAAATCACGCCGGCCACGGCCTGGAACGTCCACTGTCTCGCCGCCCTCACGGTAGGCGATATGCACGCCATCCGGCGCCTGCCCCTGCAGGCGCACGCTGCCGTTGCCGGGTAAAGGCAACGGCCATTCAGGCTCATCCCAGCGTTGCGGACCGATGGCGGGCTGCAACCAATCGCCGCTCAACCACCAGATGCGAGCCTGGCTGCGCACCAGGTGACCGTCGGTCAGTTTCCACACGGGCTGGGCATCGATTGCAGCGTCACGCAGGTCGGCCCAGCCGGCCCAATGGCGGGCGTCGGGCAACCGGGTCCGTGGGGCCAGCCAATGCTGCAAGGCATTGCGCTGGCGCGCAGGCGACAACGCCACAAGCGCCGCAAGGTCGAGCGAAGCCAGCCCTGCCCAGCAATCCGGTGCGCCCTCCCCGGCCACTGCCAGGTCGCTCTCTGCCAGCTCTTCGAGCAGCCCTTGTGCTTCGCCCAGGTGCTCGGCGCAGCGGGCCAGGTTCTGGCTGGCCTGCGGCCAGCGTTGCTGGAGCAGTGGAAACACGTCGTTGCGCAGGAAGTTGCGCGCGAAGGCGGTATCGCCATTGGTGGGGTCTTCGATCCAGCTCAGCCCATGGCTGCGCGCATGGTCATGCAGTTGCTGGCGTGAGCACGTCAGTAGCGGCCTGGCCAGCTTGCCCTGCCCTAGCCTGCGCTGCGCGGGCATGGCTGCCAGGCCACGCAGGCCGGCGCCGCGCAGCAGGCGAAAGAGCAAGGTTTCGGCCTGGTCTTCGCGGTGCTGGCCGGTGAACAGCACCTCGTCTGGACCCAGGATGCGCGCAAATGCCGCATAGCGGGCATCGCGGGCGGCCTGCTCGAGGCTGGCGCCTGGGGCGACCTGGACGTGGACGATGGTGAGTTCGATGCCCAGGCGGTCGCAGACTGCTTGGCAATGGGCTGGCCAGGTGTCGGCGGCGGGTTGCAGGCCGTGGTGGATGTGGATGGCGTGCAGCGGGGGCGTGGCGTGGCTGCGGGCGTGTTCGGCCAGCAGGTGCAGGAGGACGGTGGAATCGAGGCCGCCGGAGAAGGCGATGTGCCAGGCGGGGGCGTTCAGCCAGGGGGTGAGGTTGATCATGAAGGCCTCACTTGGCTTGAGATAGCCGGGGCCGCTTCGCGCCCC
>NZ_DJTF01000014.1:0-3147 GCF_002438125.1 Pseudomonas sp. UBA6315 | reverse complement strand
TGGGGGCGCGAAGCGGCCCCGGTGTCTATCAGAGGCCGTAGCTCATCAGGCGCTCGTAACGACGGGCCAGCAGCGCGTCATTGTCGAACTTGCCGAGCATGTCCAGCTGCTGGACCAGGTCGGCACGGATGCTTTCGGACATCTTCGCCGGGTCACGGTGGGCGCCGCCCAGCGGCTCCTGGATGACCTTGTCGACGATGTTCAGGCTCTTCAGGCGCTCGGCAGTGATGCCCATGGCCTCGGCGGCATCGGCGGCCTTGTCGGCGGTCTTCCACAGGATCGAGGCGCAACCTTCCGGCGAGATCACCGAATAGGTGGAGTACTGCAGCATGTTCAGCTGGTCGCACACACCGATGGCCAGCGCACCGCCGGAGCCACCTTCACCGATCACGGTGGCGATGATCGGGGTCTTCAGGCGCGCCATGACGCGCAGGTTCCAGGCGATCGCTTCGCTCTGGTTGCGCTCTTCGGCGTCGATGCCAGGGTAGGCGCCCGGGGTGTCGATGAAGGTCAGGATCGGCATCTTGAAGCGTTCGGCCATTTCCATCAGGCGGCAGGCCTTGCGGTAGCCTTCAGGGCGCGGCATGCCGAAGTTGCGGCGCACCTTCTCGCGCACTTCGCGGCCCTTCTGGTGGCCGATGACCATGACTGCCTTGCCGTCCAGGCGCGCAGTACCGCCCACGATGGCGGCGTCGTCGGAGAAGTGGCGGTCGCCGTGCAGCTCTTCGAATTCGGTGAAGATGTGCTCCAGGTAGTCCAGGGTGTATGGACGACGCGGGTGACGGGCCAGGCGTGCGATCTGCCAGCTGGTCAGGTTGCCGAAGATGCTTTCGGTCAGGGTGTTGCTCTTGTCTTGCAGACGGGCAATTTCATCGCTGATGTTCAGCGAGTTGTCGTTGCCTACCAGGCGCAGGCCTTCGATCTTGGCTTGCAGGTCGGCAATCGGCTGTTCGAAATCGAGAAAATTCGGGTTCATAGTCATCCGTCTTGGGTCTACGGCCAGGCGGCCGGCCGGTTGATCCGTTTGGCGCCCTACCTTAAGGGATCAGGCGCATTCAGGTCGAGATTAAATTTGGTCGGTTCAACGATATTGCAGGAAGACGTTCTCACGCCCGAACTGGTCACGCAGCGCCTGAATCAGGCCGTCGGCGGGGTCGATCGACCACTGGTCGCCGAACTGCAACATGGCCTTGGCGTCGCTGCCGGTGTACTCGAGGGTGATCGGGCAACCGCCGCGGTGACGGGTGATCAACTCGCCCAGCCAATTCAGGCGATCGCCCTTGAGGGCATCGTGCGCGACCTTCAGGCGCAGGCTCTCGGCGAGCTTGGTGCGGGCGTCTTCCATGGTCATCACCTGCTTCACGCGCAGGCGCAGGCCACCGGAGAAATCGTCGTTGCTGACTTCGCCTTCGACGACGACCATCGCATCATTTTGCAACAACGCCTGGGCGCCCATGAAGGCATCGGCAAACAGCGACGCCTCGATGCGCCCGGAGCGGTCGTCGAGGGTGACGAAGCCCATCTTGTCGCCCTTCTTGTTCTTCATCACCCGCAGGGCAATGATCATGCCGGCGATGGTCTGCGTCTCGCGCGAGGGCTTCAGGTCGATGATGCGCTGGCGGGCGAAGCGGCGGATCTCGCCTTCGTACTCATCGATCGGGTGGCCGGTGAGGTACACGCCCAGGGTGTCCTTCTCGCCCTTCAGGCGCTCCTTGAGGGTCAGCTCGCGCACCTTGCGGTGGTTGGCGTAGACGTCGGAGTCTTCCTCGACGAACAAGCCGCCGAACAGGTCGACGTGGCCGCTGTCGGCAGTGCGCGCGGTTTGCTCGGCCGCCTTGATGGCTTCTTCCAGGGCAGACAGCAAGGTCGCCCGATTGATGTCGATGCTGGCGTGGTACGCCTTGATCTCGTCATGGAAGTGCGGGCCGAGGCGGTCCAGCGCACCACTGCGGATCAGCGCATCGAGGGTGCGCTTGTTGACCCGCTTGAGGTCGACGCGCTCGCAGAAGTCGAACAGGTCCTTGAACGGCCCGCCCTGGGCGCGCGCCTCGACGATCGCCTCCACCGGGCCTTCGCCGACCCCCTTGATCGCGCCCAGGCCATAGATGATGCGGCCGTCGTCGTTGACCGTGAACTTGAACTCGGAGGCATTCACATCCGGCGCATCGAGGCGCAGCTTCATGCTGCGCACTTCCTCGATCAGCACCACCACCTTGTCGGTGTTGTGCATGTCCGCCGAGAGTACCGCGGCCATGAAAGGCGCCGGGTAGTGGGTCTTCAGCCACGCAGTCTGGTACGACACCAGGCCGTAGGCGGCGGAGTGGGATTTGTTGAAGCCGTAGCCGGCGAACTTCTCCACCAGGTCGAAGATGTTACCGGCCAGGTCCGCTTCGATATTGTTGGCCACGCAACCTTCGATGAAACCGCCGCGCTGCTTAGCCATTTCCTCGGGCTTTTTCTTGCCCATGGCCCGGCGCAGCATGTCGGCGCCGCCGAGGGTATAGCCCGCCATCACCTGGGCAATCTGCATCACCTGTTCCTGGTACAGGATGATGCCGTAGGTCGGTGCCAGCACCGGCTTGAGGCCTTCGTACTGGTAGTCGGAGTGCGGGTAGGCCAGCTCGGCGCGGCCGTGCTTGCGGTTGATGAAGTCGTCCACCATGCCCGACTGCAGCGGGCCAGGGCGGAACAGCGCCACCAGGGCGATGAGGTCTTCCAGGCAGTCGGGCTTGAGCTTCTTGATCAGCTCTTTCATGCCGCGCGATTCAAGCTGGAACACGGCCGTGGTCTCGGCCTTCTGCAGCAGCTCGTAGGTCTTGCGATCATCCAGCGGGATGAAGTCGATATTGACCTCGGGCAGGTTGTTCTTGGCCTGCTCGCGGTTGATCGTCTCCATTGCCCATTTGATGATGGTCAGGGTACGCAGGCCGAGGAAGTCGAACTTGACCAGGCCGGCGGCCTCGACGTCGTCCTTGTCGAACTGGGTTACCAGGCCGCCGCCCTCTTCGTCACAGGCGATCGGCGAAAAATCGGTGAGCTTGGTCGGCGCGATCACCACGCCCCCGGCATGCTTGCCGGTACCGCGGGTGACACCCTCGAGCTTGAGCGCCATGTCCCAGATTTCCCGGGCATCCTCGTCGCCCTTGA
>NZ_DJTF01000073.1:0-11229 GCF_002438125.1 Pseudomonas sp. UBA6315 | reverse complement strand
GCCTTGCCCGGAATCTGACCGCCCCCGCGATCCCCTGTGGGAGCCGGCTTGCCGGCGATGGGGCCCTGGCAGGCTGACTGGTTTTTCCCGGCGCGGGCCTCATCGCCGGCAAGCCGGCTCCCACAAGGGCTCACACAAGGGCTTGCTTTTGTGTAATGCGCTGGCGCTCAGTGCTTGACCTGCTGCTCCCCAAACGCTGATAGCCGTTGCCTTGCCCGGAATCTGAACGCCCCCGCGATCCCCTGTGGGAGCCGGCTTGCCGGCGATGGGGCCCTGGCAGGCTGACTGTTTTTGCCTGCGCCGGCCTCATCGCCGGCAAGCCGGCTCCCACAAGGGCTCACACAAGGCTTGCTTTTGTGTAATGCGCTGGAGCTCAGTGCTTGACCTGCTGCTCCCCAAAACGCTGATAGCCGTTGCCTTGCCCAGAATCTGAACGCCTCCGCGATTTCCTGTGGGAGCCGGCTTGCCGGCGATAGGGCCCTGGCAGGCTGACTGGTTTTTGCCTGTGCCGGCCTCATCGCCGGCAAGCCGGCTCCCACAAGGGCTCACACAAGGGCTTGCTTTTGGTGCTCAACGCTCGACCTGCCACCCCCCACCCAACGCCTTGTACAACGCCACGCTGCCTTGCAGCCGGGCCAGGCGCAGCTGCGCCTGCTGGTCCTGGGCCAGGTACAGGGTGCGCTGGGTTTCCAGCACGCTCAGCAAGGTCTCGGCGCCGGCGCCATAGCGCTGCTGCGCGAGGTCGAAGGCTTGGCGTGCCTGCAGCACTTCCTCGTCCTGCCACTGGCGCTGGCGGTCCACGCCGTGGATGGCGTTCAGCGCCTTCTCGACATCGGCAAAGCCAGCCAGGATGCTGCTGCGGTAAGTCTCCAGCAGTTCGTCCTGCTCGGCTTCGGCCAGCTGCCTGGCGGCGCGCAGCCGGCCGTTGTTGAACACCGGCGCCACCAGGCCTGCGGTGAGGGTGTAGTAGGACGTGTCGAACACCTCGGCGAAGGTATTGGCGCCGGTGCCCAGGTTGGCGCCCAGGGTCAGCTTGGGCAGCAGCGCCGCCCGCGCCACTTGCACGTTGGCGCTGGCGGCGGCCAGGCGTGCCTCGGCGGCGGCGATGTCCGGGCGCCGAGCCAGCAGCTCGCTGGGCACGCCGCTGCCGATGGCGGGCCACTGCACGCTGGCGAGTGCCTGCTGGCTGGCAGGCAGCGCCTGCACCGGGTCGCCGAGCAAGGTCGCCAGGGTCACGCGGCTGTCCTGCAACTGTTGTTCGAGCAGCGGCAGCTGGCGCTGCTGGGCGGCCACCAGGCTGCGCTGCTGGGCCAGTTCCAGGCGCGTGGCGGAGCCTGCACGCTCGCGGCTTTCGACCAGGTGCAGCACGTCGCGGGCGTTGCTCAGGTTGAGCTGGGCGATACGCAGTTGTTCACCCAGGGCCAGGCCTTGCAGGTAGCTGTCGGCCACGGCGCTGAACAGGGTCAGCTGCACCGTCTGGCGGTCGAAGCGGCTGGCGTCGAGGCCGTGCAGGGCGCTGGCGCGGGCGGCGCGCAGGCCGCCCCAGAAGTCGAGTTCGTAGCTGGCGCTGAGCTGGGTGCCGAAGGTGGTGTAGGTCGGCTGGCGGCGGCTCACGTCCAGCGAGTCGGCGCCGTCGCCATGCAGCAGGCGCTGGCGGCTGCCGTCCAGGCCCGCCTGCAGCTCCGGCAGCAGCGGGGCGCCGGCGATCACGGCGCGGGCCTGGGCCTGGCGAACCCGCGCCGTGGCGGCCGCCAGGTCATGGGCATTGGCCCGGGCTCGGTCGATGAGCTGGTTCAGCTCGGGGCTGGCAAAGGCTTGCCACCAGGTGGACGACGGCAGGCCCAGATTGGCGGTGGCTGTTTCGCCTTGCCAGTGCAGCGGGGCGGCGATGCCACTGGCGGGCGGCGGTGGCGTGCTGCAGGCGGCGAGGCCCAGGCACAGGGTCAAAAGGCTGATGCGGCTTGGCAATGTCATGGCTTATTCGCTGGTAAGGGCTTTGACCGGGTCGAGCCGGGAGGCTTTGCGCGCCGGCATGAAGCCGAACACGATGCCGGTGACCACGGCGCAACTGAACGCGCCGAGGATGGCCGGCAGGGCGAAGGCCACGGCCACCTGCGCCAGGGTCAGGGCGCCGCCGATCGCCAGGGCCAGGAGGATGCCGGTGACGCCACCGACCATCGACAGCATCACCGCTTCGCTGATGAACTGGCGCTGGATGTCGCGCTGGCGGGCGCCGGTGGCCATGCGGATACCGATTTCGCGGGTACGTTCGCGCACGGTCATGAGCATGATGTTCATCACCCCGATGCCGCCGACCAGCAGCGAAATCGCGGCGATGGCCCCGAGCATCAGCGACAGGCTGTTCTGGGTGCGGGCCTCGGCCTGGATCAGCGCTGCGTCGTTGGTCAGTTCGAAGTCGTCCTTGCCCTGGTGGCGCTTGCGCATCAGCTGGGTGATCGCCGCTTCGCTGTCGGCCACCCGGGCCGAGTCGGCGGCGGCGATGATCACGTATTCCGGGTCATGGCTGCCGAACAGGCGGGTGGCGGCGGCGGAATAGGGCACCACGATGCGCTCGTCGCTCTTCTGATCGCCTGAGCTTGCGCCCTTGGCGGCGAGCAGGCCGACCACCTGGAACGGCACGTTGCCGATCAGCAGGTACTGGCCCAGGGCATCGCTGCCGGGGGCCATGAGTTTGTCCCGGACCTTCTGGCCGATCACCGCCACGGCGGCGCCGCCGCGCTCGTCGGCTTCGCTGAAGAAGCTGCCCTCGACCACCGGCCAGTTGAGGATGCGCGGAAACTCGACGTTGTTGCCGCCGACGTAGAACTTCTGGTTGTTGTTGCCATGGCGCACCATCACGTTGCTGCCGATCACCGGCATTACCCGCTGCACCTGGGGCAGCTCGGCGATGGCCGCGACATCGTCGAGGGTGACGATGCCGCCGGGCTCGCGCAGGGTTGGCGGGCGGCCGTTGAGGTAGAGGATGTTGGAGCCGAACGCGGCCATCTGCGCCATCACCTGGCGTTTGCTGCCTTCGCCGACGGCGAGCATGACCACCACCGAGGCCACGCCGATGACGATGCCGAGCAAGGTCAGGGCGGTGCGAAAGCGGTTGATCCACATCACCCGCCATGCGGCTTGCAGGGCTTCGAGCAGTTCGCCTTGCCAGGCACCGTGCGCGGTGGCGCCGCGGTCCAGGCGCTGGCGCAGGGTATCGGCCTGCAGGCTTTGCGCCGTGGCTTGTGGCGGCTGGCCGGCAGCGGAGTCGCTGACCATCAGGCCATCGCGAATTTCCACCACCCGCCGGGCCCGCTGCGCCACGGCGCGATCGTGGGTGATGAGGATGATCACATGGCCCTGGCTGGCCAGCTCGTCGAGCAGGGCCATGACTTCGCGGCCGCTGTGGCTGTCGAGGGCGCCGGTGGGTTCGTCGGCGAGGATGATGTGGCCGCCGTTCATCAAGGCCCGGGCAATCGACACACGCTGCTGCTGGCCGCCAGACAGTTGGTGCGGGCGGTTGCCCAGGCGGCTGGCCAGGCCCAGGCGGGTCAGCAGGGCGGCGGCGCGGGCGTGGCGTTCGGCCGGTGGGGTGCCGGCGTAGATGGCGGGCATCTCGACGTTTTCCTGGGCCGAGCCGGAGGGGATCAGGTGGTAGCCCTGGAACACGAAGCCGAAGGCTTCGCGGCGTAGCCAGGCCAGTTGGTCGCCATCCAGCTGGGCGACGTCCTTGCCGGCGAACAGGTAGCTGCCAGTGGTAGGGCGGTCGAGGCAGCCGAGGATGTTCATCAAGGTCGACTTGCCGGAGCCGGAGGCGCCGACGATGGCGATGAACTCGCCGGGCCGGATGCTCAGGCTGATGCCGCGCAGCACCTCGACCGTGGGCGTGTCGCCGCCGCCGTAGGACTTGCGGATATCGCGCAGCTCGATCAGGGGCGTGTCCATTCAACCTCCACTGGCGGCAGGGGCGCCGATGACCAGGCGTTCACCTTCGTCGAGGCCGTCGACGATCTGCACGCGCAGGCGGTCGCTGAGGCCGATGCGCACCTGGCGTTGTTCGACCTTGCCATCCTTGCCCAGCACCTGGGCCAGGCGCAGGCTCTCGCCTGCGCCGTCGTCCAGGGCGGCCAGCGGTGCGGTGAGCACTTGGCTGGCGTGGCCGGCGACGAAGAACACCTGGGTGGTCATGTCGGCCATCAGCGCGCCGTCGGGGTTGTCGACGTCCAGCAGCACGGTGTACTGCACCACCTGGCTGGCGGCGGAGCCGGCGCTGGCGCTGAGCGGGCTGCCGCCGCCCTGGCTGGCGTGGGCCAGCGGCTTGGGCGGGATCGGCAGGATCTGGCGCACGGTGCTGTGCCAGCGGCGCTTGCCGCCGGCCAGGGTGGTGAAGTAGGCGGTCATGCCGGGCTTGACCTTGCCGATGTCGGCCTCCGAGACCTGCGCCCACACGGTCATCGGCGACAGTTTGGCAATGCGCAGGATCAGCGGGGTCTGCTGCTGGGCGTTGAGGGTCTGGCCTTCGCGCGCATCCACCGCGACCACGGTGCCGTCCATGGGTGCGTAGATGCGCGTGTAGCCGAGCTCTGCTTCGTCGCTGCGCAGGTTGGCCTGGGCCTGGCGGATCTGCGCCTGGTACATGGCGATGCGGGCCTGGGTCACCTTGAGCTGGGCGTCGGCGGCCTGCAGGTCTTCGGCGCGGGTGGCGCCGGCGGCGGCCAGTTCGCGCTGGCGCTTGTGCTGCTGCTGGGCCAGCAGGTATTGCGCCTGTTGTTCGGCGAGCTGGGCCTTGAGGTTGTCGATCGAGAAACGCCCGGCGTCGAGCCGGGCCTGCTGGGTCGAGGGGTCGATCTCCACCAGCAGCTGGCCCTTGCGCACTTGGTCGCCGGCTTCCACGTGCAGGGTGCGGATCTGCCCGGAAGCCTGGGCGCCCACGTCCACGTAGCGGCGCGGCTGCAGGGTGCCGAGGGCGGTGACACTGCTTTCGATGTCGCCACGGGCAACGGCGACGGTGCTGACCGGCAGGGCGCCATAGGGCAGCGCCTTCCAGGCCAGCAGGCAGCCCAGGGCCAGCAAGCCAAGGCTGCCAAGGGCGATGCGGCGGCGGGTATTGGGTGAGCGTCTCATGCGGGCTTCCAGCCAGGGGTGGGCCACGCGCGGCCAGGGCAGGGCGCGCAGGGAGGTGCCAGTAAGACGAAGGTAGGCGGGGTGGATTTACAGCGGCTGCAGGAGTGTTGCTGAGAATAATTATAATTTGTAAGATCCGTCGCTGTTATCACTCAGACCTTGTCCCGGCCTGTCAGGACGACCCCAGGTGCCGTCGTGGAACATTACTATCGCGAATTGGTGAGCTTCCTTGCTGCCCGCCTGGGCAACCGCCAGGCGGCCGAAGACGTTGCCCACGATGCCTACCTGCGGGTGCTGGAGCGAACCGGCACGCAGCAGATCGAGCACCCCCGCGCCTTCCTTTACCGCACCGCGCTGAACCTGGTGATCGACCGCCATCGGCGCCACCTGCTGCGCCAGGCCGAGCCGCTGGAGGTGCTGGACCAGGACGAGCGCTGGCACACCGCGCCGCCCACCCTGAACCTGCAGCTTGACCAGCGCCTGGCGCTGATGCGCAAGGCCCTGGACGAATTGAGCAAGCCCTGCCGCGACAGTTTCCTGCTGCGCAAGCTGGAGGGCTTGTCGCACCCGCAGATCGCCGAGCGCCTGGGGATCTCGCGCAGCCTGGTAGAAAAGCACATCGTCACCGCCATGAAGCACTGCCGGGTGCGCATGCGCCAATGGGAATCCTGAAAAAGTGGTCGTAAGTCAGTGAAAATTCTGTGTGCTGGCCACTTGATTTCTCACTGTTTCCCGACAACTATCTAGATTGACCCCTCCAGAAAGTTCCTGGCGGTTGCCGGTTACTGGCGCAGTTTGGTCAGGGAGCGTGCCCCTATTCACCTGACTGCCCAGGTCCGACAATGACCAACAAGACCCTGCGCATCCTGATTGCCGACGAGCACCCGTGCCAGCGCCTGCAGCTGGAAAAACTGCTCAATGGCCTGGGCTATTTCCGGATCGCCCCGGTGGAAAGCTTCGACGAACTGCAGCGCCTGGTGCATTGCGCGCTGGAGCCGTTCAACCTGCTGGTGGGCAACTACGAACTGGGCAGCCATGCCGGCGTCGACCTGGCGCGCTTTTGCCGGGTCAGTGCGCAGATCCAGCACGCTCTGCTGTATCACTCCCAGCACCTGAAAGTCCCTGCGGTGCCGCAGACCGAGCGCCAAGCGGTGAACGTCAGCCTGCCGCAGGTGCCGGACAACGAGGCGCTGGAGTCTTTCATGGCGATCATCGATGCACCGGTGGTGATCGGCAAACTGGCCCTGCCACCGGGGTTGTCCGGCGGCAAGCAGGCCTACCAGCGGCGCAACTTCGCGCACACGGTGTTCAGCCGCTAAGCGGGGACGGCAGGGGCTGGCGGGGATTTGCTATCCTCTTGCCCTTTGCCGATTTGCGGACTCCTGCCAATGACTGCCATCGATACCGCTCGCCCGCCCCGGTTCAGCCGCGGCGATCACCGGACCCTGGGCCTGGCGGCACTGGGCGGCGCGCTGGAAATCTACGATTTCATCATCTTCGTGTTCTTTGCCCTGACCCTCAGCCAGCTGTTCTTCCCGCCCGAGATGCCCGAGTGGCTGCGCCTGCTGCAGAGCTTCGGGATCTTCGTCACCGGGTACCTGGCGCGGCCGCTGGGCGGCATCCTCATGGCCCATTTCGCTGACCACCTGGGGCGCAAGCGGGTGTTCAGCCTGAGCATTTTGATGATGGCCTTGCCGTGCCTGCTGATCGGGGTGATGCCGACCTATGCCGACATCGGCTATGCGGCGCCGTTGATCCTGCTGGGGCTGCGCATCCTGCAGGGCGCGGCGGTGGGGGGCGAGGTGCCCAGTGCCTGGACCTTCGTTGCCGAACATGCGCCACCCGGGCGGCGCGGCTATGCCCTGGGCTTTCTGCAGGCGGGGCTGACGTTTGGCTACCTGCTCGGTGCGCTGACCGCGACGCTGCTGGCGCAGGTGTTCACGCCCCAGGAGATTCTCGATTACGCCTGGCGTTACCCGTTCCTGCTGGGCGGGGTGTTCGGCGTGATTGGCGTGTGGCTGCGCCGCTGGCTGAGTGAAACGCCGGTGTTCCTGGCGCTGCGCGAACGCCAGGAAAAGCCGGTGAAGTTCCCGCTGCGACGGGTGCTGGGCGAGCACCGCCGGGTGTTGATCCCGGCGGCGCTGCTGACCTGCGTGCTGACCTCGGCGGTGGTGGTGCTGGTGGTGATCACCCCGACCGTGATGCAGCAGCGCTTCGGCATGAGCGCCGGGCACACCTTCGCCCTGAGCAGCGTTGGCATCGTCTTTCTCAATATCGGTTGCGTGCTGGCCGGGCTATTGGTCGATCGCCTGGGCGCCTGGCGGGCGCTGATGATCTACAGCCTGTTGCTGCCGCTGGGCATCGGCGCGCTTTATGCGAGCCTGGTGGGGCAGTGGGGCATGACCTGGCTGGCCTATGCGCTGGCGGGGCTGTCGTGTGGCGTGGTGGGGGTGGTGCCGTCGGTGATGGTCGGGTTGTTCCCGGCCGAGATTCGCGTGTCGGGCATTTCCTTTACCTACAACGTCGCCTATGCGCTCTGGGCCAGCACCACGCCGTTGGCGCTGATTGCGCTGATGCCGTGGAGCCCGTGGGTGTGTGTCGGGTTTTGTCTGATCATGGGCACGGTCGGGCTGCTGACCGCGCTGTACTTCGGGCGCCGCGAGCCGCTGGCGTTTGCCGCGGAGCCGATGCCGATCATGTGCGGTGACAAATGAGGGGCTAGTGGCCGGTGGGCGGTGAGGCAATCTTTTGGGTGGAGGCTATTGGAATAACCTATTAGCCAAATTTAACCTAAAAGGTTAATTTCTCATGGAAAAGAGAACGCCTCATTGCTCCCTGGAGCGGGTTCACTCACTCGTTGCCGCCAACCGAATCAGCCCGACGGGCGCCGCTTTGAAAGGGGCGAGGGCGTTGGGTCTCGATTTTGCCTGCATGGTGGACGTCATTCGGGGGTTGAGCCGAAAGGATTTCTACAAAAGCATGACCAGTCATGGGGATCATCAAGTTTGGCAGGATGTGTATCGGCCACTCACAGCGGTCGGCTACCTCTACCTCAAGCTGTCAGTCATCGATGACGTGCTTATCGTGTCTTTCAAGGAGTTGTGATCATGAAGTGCCCGATATGCGGTGGCGCGGAACTGGCGCAAGATACACAAGACATGCCTTATCGTTACAAGGGGCAGACAACATCGATCCCGGATGTCACGGGCCAATACTGTCCTGTTTGTGGCGAGGTGGTTCTGAGCTTCGATGAAGCCCATCGCGTCAGTGAACGGATGACGGCCTTTGATCGGCAAGTCAATGCGGCAGAGGTTGATCCCAATTTCATCGCTGCTGTGCGCAAGAAGTTCGACCTCGATCAGCGAGAAGCAGGTGAAATCTTTGGCGGCGGGGTGAATGCTTTTTCTCGCTACGAGAATGGCAAGACCAGCCCGCCCGTAGCGCTGGTCAAGCTGTTCAAGCTGCTCGATCGCCACCCTGAGCTGTTCGAGGAAGTTAGGACTGCCTGAGCCCTGGCACAAGAACCTGCATACGAAAAAGCCCCCGGGCCGTGAGGCCAGGGGGCTTTTGTTTGCCGCAAGGGCAGGGGCTTACATGTTCGGGTAGTTCGGCCCGCCCGCGCCTTCAGGGGTGACCCAGGTGATGTTCTGGGCCGGGTCCTTGATGTCGCAGGTCTTGCAGTGCACGCAGTTCTGCGCGTTGATCTGGAAGCGCTTGTTGCCGTCTTCCTGGGTGACCACTTCGTACACGCCGGCCGGGCAGTAACGCTGGGCTGGCTCGTCGTACAGCGGCAGGTTGCTGGCGATCGGGATGTTCGGGTCGGTCAGCTTCAGGTGGCAGGGTTGTTCCTCTTCATGGTTGGTGCTGGAGAGGAATACCGAGCTGAGCTTGTCGAAGCTGAGCTTGCCGTCCGGTTTCGGGTAGTCGATCTTCTTCGAGTCGGCGGCCAGCTTGAGGCAGGCGTAGTCCGGCTTGGTGTCGTGCAGGGTGAACGGCAGCTTGCCGCCGAACCAGTTCTGGTCGACGTAGTTGAACGCACCGCCGAGCAGCGGGCCGAACTTGTGCAGCGCCGGGCCGAAGTTGCGGCTGGCGAACAGCTCTTCATGCAGCCAGCTGGCCTTGAAGCCCTCGACGTAGCTGTTCAGCGCATCGCCGCCCTCGCTGCCGGCGATCAGTGCGTCGGCCACGGCGTCGGCCGCGAGCATGCCCGACTTCATGGCCGTGTGGCTGCCCTTGATCTTGGAGAAGTTCAGGGTGCCCAGGTCGCAGCCGATCAGGGCGCCGCCGTTGAAGACCATCTTCGGCAGCGAGTTCAGGCCGCCCTTGCAGATGGCGCGGGCGCCGTAGCTGATGCGCTTGCCGCCTTCGAGGTACTGCTTCATTACCGGGTGGTGCTTGAGGCGCTGGAATTCGTCGAACGGCGACAGGTACGGGTTGGCGTAGGACAGGTCGACGATCAGGCCGACCACCACCTGGTTGTTCTCCAGGTGGTAGAGGAACGAGCCGCCGGTGTTGTCGGCGCTGATCACGTCCAGCGGCCAGCCGGCGGTGTGCACCACCAGGCCCTGCTCGTGCTTGGACGGGTCGATTTCCCAGATTTCCTTGAGGCCGATGCCGTAGTGCTGAACATCGGCTTCGCTGTCGAGGTTGAAGCGCTTGATCAGCTGCTTGCCGATGTGGCCACGGCAACCTTCGGCGAACAGGGTGTACTTGGCGCGCAGTTCCATGCCTGGGGTGTACAGGCCGTCTTTCGGGTTGCCTTCGCGGTCGACGCCCAGGTCACCGGTGATGATGCCGCGAACCACGCCGTTCTCGTCGAACAGGGCCTCCTGGGCAGCGAAGCCCGGGTAGATTTCCACGCCCAGGTTCTCGGCCTGCTGGGCCAGCCAGCGGCACAGGTTGCCCAGGGAGATGATGTAGTTGCCCTGGTTGTGCATGGTCTTGGGCACGAACAGGTCAGGCACCTTGGTCGAGCTGCCGGCATCCTTGAGCACGTAGATGTCGTCGCGCTTGACTTCGGTGTTCAGCGGCGCGCCGAGTTCTTTCCAGTCGGGGAACAATTCGTTCAGGGCGCGCGGTTCGAACACCGCGCCGGAGAGGATGTGGGCGCCGACTTCGGAGCCTTTCTCGACCACGCAGACGCTGATCTCGCTACCGGCTTCGGCGGCCTTCTGCTTCAGGCGGCAGGCGGCGGACAGGCCCGCCGGGCCGGCGCCGACGATGACCACGTCGAATTCCATGTATTCGCGTTCCACTGGTTCTCTCCTACTCATCAAGGCTCGTGCTGTTGCTTGGGTCTTATTGGGGTGCTTGCGTGCAGCGGCTCGTCACGGGAGCGAAACTGTAGCTACGCAAAGGGGGGACTACACCGTATTGTCTTGGCCGCGCATTATATCTACACCACTCGGCGGGTCCAATACAAACGTTTGTTTGAATTTGCCGCAGGCCAGTAAAATCACAGGAACGCGGCTGGAGGGTGACCGATTTGCCGTATTGACCGGATTGGGTGTTACGGTCAAGATACGAGCGGTTTTACGCTCGCCGTAGGCTGACCGTCGGGCGCAGGTGCACCCCTAAAGACCAGGCGTAGCGCAGGGTTTTCGGGCCGATCCCGGTTTTGTAGTGGAGTCTACACGCCACGACAGAAAATGACTCGCGGGTTTTGCCCGAAGCGTCTGAACAGGACTGATTGGTCACTGTGAAGTTCGCGCTTCCCGGTACGTTTTTAGAGGTGCCCTTGTACCCACGCGCATCGCAGGGCTTAGCCCAGGCGACTATCTATTCACCGGAGAGTAACGAGGAATCCATGAAGGTTCTTGTAGCTGTCAAACGAGTGGTCGACTACAACGTCAAGGTTCGCGTCAAGGCGGACAACTCCGGCGTCGACCTTGCAAACGTCAAGATGTCCATGAACCCCTTCTGCGAAATCGCCGTGGAAGAAGCCGTGCGCCTGAAAGAGAAAGGCGTTGCGACCGAGATCGTCGTCGTCTCCGTCGGCCCGACCACCGCCCAGGAACAGCTGCGTACCGCGCTGGCACTGGGTGCTGACCGCGCCATCCTGGTCGAAGCCGCCGATGAACTGAACTCCCTGGCCGTGGCCAAGGCGCT
>NZ_DJTF01000191.1:96489-100846 GCF_002438125.1 Pseudomonas sp. UBA6315 | reverse complement strand
CCGGGACGCTCATCCAGCATTCTCAACACCCATGCGCTATCACGGCTTTGTGGGCCGCCCAGCCAGGGTCGCGGAGAATCCTTACAGAAGCTGCTTTCAAAGTTTTACGCCTGCAGAACGGGGAGCTGATGAGGGCTGGCACGGACATGCGGGGGGCATGTGCCGGGCCAACGCCGTTCTACCGGATTAACTGTGCTCGTGACGCTTTGAAAACAGCTTCCAACGGACATTGTTGCCTTTGAAAAGGCCGGATGATTCTACGGCAAAAAAATCCGGAAGGTAAGGCGGTGCAGGCGACTTTAACGAGTGACCCTGGTTAGACAAAGGGCTAACATGGGCCGGTGTTCCACCGCCAAGCCGTTGTTTTTTCATGTCCAACCAGTCCATCAAGACCCCTTGCGTCGGCCTTTGCTCGACGGTGTACGGAGACACGGTGTGCCGTGGCTGCAAGCGTTTCCACCATGAAGTGATCCACTGGAATGGTTACGACGACGAGCAGAAGCGCGCCGTGTGGCGGCGCCTGGAGCAGTTGCTGGTGCAGGTGATGATGGCCAAGCTCGAGGTGTTCGACAAAAGCCTGTTGCGCCAGCAGTTGCAGCAGCGCTCGATCCGCTTTGTCGAGCAGCAGTCGGAATACTGCTGGGCGTATCAGCTGATTGCTCGCGGGGCGCGGATGATTCGTGACCTGGAGGCTTACGGCATGGCGTTGCTGCCGGAGTTTCGCGACTGGGAACTGCCGCAGTTGCGCGATGCCATCGACCGCGAGTTCTTCCTGCTTTCCGAGGCGCATTACCAGCGCTATATCGCGCCGAGCTTTTTGCGCGATGCGGTGGGAGACGGGCAGGGCTGAGGCCCTGTGGTGGGGCTGCTGGCCCTATCGCCGGCAAGCCGGCTCCCACAGGTACAGCACAGGCCTCAAGCGCAGTGATATCCCTGTGGGAGCCGGCTTGCCGGCGATAGGGCCAGTGAAGATGCCGGCTCAGTCGCCGGTGTATTCGCACCCGCTGGTGCAAGTCTCGTGAATCCGCACCTTGGACAGCTCAGGCAGCAATGGCTTGACCTGCTCCCAGATCCACTTGGCGATCACTTCGCTGGTCGGGTTCTCCAGGCCAGGAATGTCGTTCAGGTAGTTGTGGTCGAGCTGCT
Organism: Pseudomonas sp. UBA6315; assembly: GCF_002438125.1. NCBI lineage: Bacteria > Pseudomonadati > Pseudomonadota > Gammaproteobacteria > Pseudomonadales > Pseudomonadaceae > Pseudomonas > Pseudomonas sp. UBA6315. Next base: position 99,700 of record NZ_DJTF01000191.1, on the reverse strand, counting down.
CGTAGATCGGCTTGAACACCGCCTTGATCTCGGAAAAATCGCGGATCCAGCCGGTGTGCGGGTCGAGCTGCCCGGTCAGGTGCAGCGCCACCTTGAACGAGTGGCCATGCAGGCGGCCGCACTTGTGCCCGGCAGGGACGTTGGGCAGGCGGTGGGCCGATTCGAACGTAAATTCCTTGAAGATTTCCACGCTGTCATAACTCTGTGTGAATCAATAATGCGCGCAGTCTACCAGCATGGCCGCTACAAGGCTTGCAGGCGTTCATGCAGCCGCCCGGTGGCAATCAGTTCCAGCAGTTCGTCGCCCAGGCGCTGGCTTTCGGCAATGGCTTTGTACCAGTAGCGCTTGCGGCTGGGGGCATCGCCCATGAAGCGCTTGAAGTCGTTGCGATCGGGCAGCTTGCCGAAGGGCAGGGCGGCCAGGTACTGCGCCGATGGAGTCATCAGCAGCACGTTCTGCAGGCGCGTGGCATCGCCCTTGCGCCAGGGCAGGGCCTTGTCGAACCAGCCGGGCACCACCTTGTCGGTGAAGTGCGGGTACAGCACCAGGTCATCGCCGCGGTAGGGCAGGTCGAGGTGGTAGTCGAGCAGGCCGCCATCGCGGTAGGTGCCGGCGCCGGCGCCGGGGATGTCGCGCACGCCTTCCATCACCATCGGGATCGAGCCCGAGGCCAGCAGGGCGTGGCGCAGGTTGGCCAGGCCCAGCGGCAGGCAGCGCGAGGGGAAATCGGTCAGGGCATCGAGCGGCGGTGCGGCGCGCTCGTCGTGCAGGATGATGCGCTCGAAATGCCGGGCCAGGCGCGCGCGGCCAAGCAGGTTGCTGGCGATCACCGACGACAGACCCATTCCCAGGCGCCCGCGATGGTCATGGGCGAGCTGGCCGTGGCTTTTCACCACCAGGATGTTCAGGCGGTAGTGCGGGTTGGCGAGGATCTGCCCATCGCGGCCTTGCAGCAGGTCATCGAGCATGCGCTGGCAGCTGCTGCTGATCTGCTTCGGTGTGACGCCCTTGGCGAAATCCTGCTCGGTGTACAGCTCGCCCAGGCGCCGCAGGCCCTCGACCGGGTCATCAAGGCAGGCGCTGGCGAAGCGCCAGGAGCCGATCGAGGCGCCGATCAAGGCGCGCGGGCGCGGCGCCGTCGGCAACCACTCACCGAACAGCGCCAGGTCCAGGCCCTGGATGCCCAACGGCTTGGGGCCGCCGGCAGCGCCAGGCAGCACGCCGACGTCGGCCGCTTGCAGGCCGCGTTCGCGGATTTGCCGCAGGGCACGCCGGCCGGCCTTGAAGGTCAGGGCGGGGTATTTGATGTGGATGGCGGTCATGGCGGATCTCGCGGGCAACAAGCCGGTCATTATAGAGTTTTTCAGGGCCTTATCGCCGGCAAGCCGGCTCCCACACCGTCCCTGCAGGGCATGGGCCCCGTGGGAGCCGGCTTGCCGGCGATCAAGGCGACGCGCTCTCCAGCTGCGCTATCATGTCGCCAGCTGTTTTCAGGTTGAGTTAAGGACCGGTGGTTAATCTGCACCCCGTAGACACATTTGCACATCTCGATGGAGAGACCCCATGAAAACTCTGACTGCCCTGTTCACCGCCGCTGCACTGGCGTTCGGTACCAACGTTGCCCTGGCCAAGGACGTCCAGCCTGACGAAGTGGTCAAGCTGGTCAACGCCAAGACCATCAAGTCGCTGGATGAACTCAAGGCCGCGGCCATGGCCAAGCACCCAGGCGCTACCGTCAAGGATTCGGAGCTGGAAAACGAATACGGCCGCTACATCTACAAGGTCGAACTGCGTGACCAGCAGAACGTCGAATGGGACGTCGACCTGGACGCCAAGACCGGCGAAGTACTCAAGGACGCACGAGACAGCTGATGATCCACATCCCCCGGCCGGCGCGTTACCTGGCGCTCTCGCTGCTGGCCGTCTGCTCCCTGGCCGTTGCCCGCGACCTGGACCAGGATGAAGCCCTCAAGCTGCGCCAGAAAGGCATCATCCTGCCGCTCGAACAACTGCTCGAGACCGCCCTGGGGCGTTACCCCGGGGCGCGTCTGCTGGAGGCCGAGCTGGAAGAAGACGATGGCCGCTACGAATACGAGGTCGAGCTGCTGACCACCCAAGGGGTGGTGCGCGAGATCAAGCTCGACGCCAGCACCGGTGCCCTGCTCAAAGACGAGGAAGACGACTGAATGCGCCTGTTGCTTGTAGAGGACAACGTCCCCCTGGCCGACGAACTGACCACCGCCCTGCAGCGCCAGGGCTATGCCGTGGACTGGCTGGCCGATGGCCGCGATGCGGTGTACCAGGGCCAGAGCGAGCCCTATGACCTGATCATTCTCGACCTCGGCCTGCCAGGCTTGCCGGGCCTTGAAGTACTGGCCCAGTGGCGCGCCGGCGGCCTGGCCACCCCGGTGCTGATCCTTACCGCGCGCGGCTCGTGGGCCGAGCGCATCGAAGGGCTCAAGGCCGGGGCCGACGACTACCTGAGCAAGCCCTTCCACCCCGAAGAGCTGCAACTGCGCATCCAAGCCTTGCTGCGCCGGGCCCGGGGCCTTGCCAACCAGCCCAAGCTCGAAGCGGCCGGCCTGCACCTGGATGAAAGCCGCCAGTGCGTGAGCCGCGACGGAGTCGACATCCAGCTCACCGCCGCCGAGTTTCGCCTGCTGCGCTACTTCATGCTGCACCCGCAGCAGATCCTGTCCAAGAGCCACCTGGCCGAGCACCTCTACGACGGCGAGACCGAGCGCGATTCCAACGTGCTTGAAGTGCACGTCAACCACCTGCGCCGCAAGCTGGGCCGCAGCGTCATCGAGACGCGCCGCGGGCAAGGCTACCTGTACGCCGGGCACAACGCATGAAGTCGATCCAGGCGCGCCTGAGCCTGGGCCTGGTGGCCGTGCTGGTGGTGGTCGGGGTGGTGCTGGCGCAGCTCACCCTGTGGCTGTTCGAGGCCGGCTTGCAGCGCTACCTGGAAAACGGCCTGCGCAAGGAAAGCGAGAACCTGCTGGTGGCCCTGGTGCGCGGGCCTTCGGGGCTGCAGCTGGATGAGCGGCGTATTTCCGCGGCCTACCAGCGCCCGTTCTCGGGCTATTACTTTCGCATCGACTTCGAGCAGGGCACCTGGCGTTCCCGTTCGCTGTGGGACCTGGACATGCCCAAGCCGGCCGCGCCGGGCCTTTCCGACAGCCACGAGCTGGGCCCGGAAGGCCAGCA
>NZ_DJTF01000191.1:71678-96257 GCF_002438125.1 Pseudomonas sp. UBA6315 | reverse complement strand
CTCGATGCCGAGGTGCCCAGCGAGCTGGCGCCGCTGGTGGGGCAGATCAACCACCTGCTCAGCCACACCGAAGACAGCCTGCGCCGCTCGCGCAATGCCCTGGGCAACCTTGGCCATGCGCTGAAGACGCCGCTGGCGGTGCTGCTGAGCCTGGCTTCCAGCGAGCGCCTGAACGGCTTGCCGGAAGTGCGCGCGCAATTGCGCGAGCAGCTCGAGCAGATCCAGCAGCGCCTGGCGCGTGAGCTGAACCGCGCGCGCCTGGCCGGCGACGCCTTGCCGGGGGCGCAGTTCGACTGTGACGCTGAGTTGCCGGGGCTGCTCGCCACCTTGGGCATGATCCATGGCGAAGGGCTGCTGCTGGAGCGGGATGTGCCGCCGGGGCTGGTGCTGCCGTGGGACCGCGAGGATGTGCTGGAGCTGCTCGGCAACTTGCTGGACAACGCCTGCAAGTGGGCGGACAGCGAGGTGCGCCTGGGCATTGCGCCTGCTGGCAACGGTTACCAGGTGTGGGTCGACGATGATGGCCCGGGCATTCCTGAAGGCCAGCGGCTGCAGGTGCTGGAGCGTGGGTCGCGGTTGGATGAGCAGGTCGATGGGCATGGGTTGGGGTTGGGGATCGTGCGCGATATCGTCGATGCCTGGGGTGGGTCGCTGGCCTTGCTGGGGAGCCCTTTGGGCGGGTTGCGGGTGAGCATCGAATTGCCGCGCAAGGGGTGTTGATTGGTGTTGGCCCTATCGCCGGCTTGCCGGCGATAGGGCCATATCAGCACTGCAAAAAAATTGCAGTACAGGCGCATTTTTTTGAATTGGCCCAACCCCACCGCCACCCGGCACAATCCCCCCACGAAACCCTGCGGTTTCCATCTCTCCACGGACGGAGCCCCCTAGGGCCCAGGCCACCCCGGCTGGGCTTTCTTTTTAATCAAAGAAAACCGACACGATCCTCCAAATGCCTGCCTCGCGTCCCGAAAGTCGTCTGCAGCGGCTGTTGCCTGCGCCCCTCAACATCCCCCCCAAACAATGGCTGCGTGCCGCGATCGGCGCACTGCTCGGCCTGTTCCTGGCCGGCTGGCTGACCAGCCTTGCCTACGGCCCGAGCATCGCTTTGCACCTGCTCGGCCCGCTGGCCGCCTCGGCGGTGCTGGTGTTCGCCGTGCATTCCGGCCCACTGGCCCAGCCCTGGCCGGTGCTCGGCAGCTATGCCCTAGCGGCGGTGGTGGGCCTGGCCCTGCGCGAGGTCTTCGGCGCCGAGCTGTGGGTGGCTGCCGCGGCCCTGGGCCTTTCGCTGCTGGTGATGTGCCTATTGCGCTGCCTGCACCCGCCAGGTGGCGGCGTGGCGGTGAGTGCGGTGCTGGCCGACTCGGGGCTTACGGCCCTGGGCGACCACCTGCTCGAACCGGTGATGCTCAATGCGCTGATCCTGGTGGCGGTGGCGGTGCTCTACAACCGCCTGACCGGCGTGCGCTACCCCAAGGGCGCGGCGCCGCGCAAAGACCTGCACCACACCCACGACCCCTTGCCCAGCGAGCGGGTCGGCATCCGTGGCGCGGACCTGGACCAGGCCCTGGAAGAGCTCGGCGAATTCGTCGACGTCACCCGCGACGAACTCGAGCGCATCATCCTGGCCACCGAACAGCACGCCCTGCAGCGCAGCCTCGGCGGCATCACCGCCGCCTCGGTGATGTCGCGCGATGTGCAGTTCGCCAGCCCCGACACCACCCTGGAGCAGGCCTGGGCCATGCTCGCCAGCCATCACCTCAAGACCTTGCCGGTGCTTGAGCAGGGCAAGCTGGTGGGTATCGTCAGCCTCAGCGATCTGGTCGGCCCGGCCATGCAGCGGGGGCGCTTCAGCTGGCGCGGCCTGTTCGGCCGCAAGGCGGTGCGCATGGAGCAGGTGATGAGCCGGCGGGTGGTCAGCGTCGGCAGCGCGCACCCGCTGGAGCGCCTGTTGCCGCTGTTGTGCGAGCAGGGCCTGCATTGCCTGCCGGTGCTCGATGGCGACCAGCTGGTGGGGGTGATTACCCAGACCGACCTGATCGCCGGCCTCAAGCGCCAGTTGCTCAGCGCTGGCGGCGCTGTTTCAGATCACCGGGTCCCAGCGTTGTGACCAGTCGCTGGCGCCGGCCTCCACCAGCCGGCGCAGCACGGCAAAGGCCTGCTGCAGGGCTTGGCTGTCGCGCTCGCGCGGGTACACCAGGTAGGTGGGGTAAGTGAATTCCGGCGCCTGCGGTACCCGCTCGAACACCCCGTTATCCAGGTAGGCCTGCACCACGCGGGTACGGAAATAGCCACTGCCGCCCTGGTCGAGAATAAATTGCAGGGCCAGCGGCCCGAGGTTGAAGCTCAGCGCCGGCCGGGCGCAGTCGGGCAGGGCGGCGTCGTGCTGGCGGCGGAAGGCTTCGCCCCAGTCGATGTAGATGTACGGCTCGGGCCGATCGACCCGGCGCACGCGGATCAATTTCTCCTCCATCAGCTGCTCCACCTGCAGGCCCGGGCCGTAGGTCGGCTGGTACACCAGCGCGGCATCCAGCAGGCCCATCTCCACCTTGCGCAGCAACGACTCGCCGTCGCTCACCTCGCTGCGGATGGCATGGCTGGGCAGTTCGCGGTGCAGGGCGCTGACCCAGTCCAGCAGCATCGGGTTGCCCAGGCTCACCTCGGCACCCACGTGCAGCAGCTGCTGGCAGCCCTGGGGCAAGGGCAGGTCGCGGCGGGCCGCTTCCCAGGTCTGCACCAGTTGGTTGGCATAACTGACGAAGGCCTCGCCGTCGCTGGTCAAGCTGGCGCCACTGCGGCTGCGCACGAACAGCTGGCAACCCAGCTGCTGCTCCAGCCGCTGCACCCGGGCGGTGATGGCGGTCTGCGACACGAACAGGCGTTCGGCGGCGGCGACCAGGCTGCCGCAGCGCACGACTTCCAGAAAGGTACGGGCCTGATCGATGTCCATGCTGTGCTCGGTGAAAAAGAAGGTTGCCTATTCTAGAGCCTTTGCACCGTTGTGGGGCGGGCGCCGTTGCCGGCGCTGCAAATCTGCATATGGGTTGTGACTTTAGTCCCATGGCGGGCCCGGCGTGGCGGGCCATACTCAAGGTTCGCCCTTCAATAACAACAAGTACCGGGTTTTCGTCACCATGAGCTACCAGCACAGCTACGACCATTCCATCGCCGACCCAGCCAGCTTCTGGGCCGAACAGGCCGACCAACTGGCCTGGTACCGCAAACCTTCCCTGGCCCTGCAGGAAAACCCCGATGGCACCCATCGCTGGTTCGCCGACGGGCGCCTGAACAGCTGCTACCTGGCCCTCGACCACCAGATCGAGCAAGGCCGTGGCGAGCAGACGGCGCTGATCTACGACTCGCCCGTCACCGGCCTGCAGCAGTCGTTCACCTACCAGCAACTGCATGACCAGGTGGCGCGCCTGGCCGGCCTGCTGCGTGAGCTTGGGGTGGGCAAGGGCGATGGGGTGATCATCTACATGCCCATGGTGCCCCAGGCAGCCATGGCCATGCTGGCCTGCGCGCGGATCGGCGCGGTGCATTCGGTGGTGTTCGGCGGCTTTGCCGCCAACGAGCTGGCCCTGCGTATCGACGATGCGCGGCCGACGCTGCTGCTCACGGCGTCCTGTGGCCTGGAGTTCGAGCGGGTGATCGAGTACAAGCCGCTGGTCGACCGCGCCCTGCAACTGGCCCGCCACCAGCCCCGCCATGTGCTGGTGCTGCAGCGGCCCCAGGCCCGTGCCACGCTGCAGGCCGGGCGTGACCTGGACTGGGCTGAAGCGCTGGTGGATGCCCAGCCGGTCGCCCCTGTTGAGCTGGAGGCCGGTGACCCGCTGTACATCATGTACACCTCCGGCACCACCGGCAAACCCAAGGGCATCGTGCGCGAAAACGGCGGCAATGCGGTCGCCCTGCGTTACGCCATGCGCCACATCTATGGCATGCAGGCGGGCGATGTGTGGTGGGGCATTTCCGATGTCGGCTGGGTGGTGGGCCATTCGCTGATCGTCTACGGGCCGCTGATGAGTGGCTGCACCACGGTGTTCTATGAGGGCAAGCCGATTCGCACCCCGGATGCCTCGGCCTATTGGCGGGTGGTCGAGCAGTACCGGGTCAATGCCTTGTTCTGCGCGCCTACCGCGATGCGTGCGATCCGCAAGGAAGACCCGGACGGCGAGCTGATCCGCAGGCACGACCTGAGCTCGCTGCGCCAACTGTTCCTGGCTGGGGAGAAGCTCGACTCCAGCACCCATGAATGGCTGCAGCGGGTCAGCGGCAAGCCGGTGCACGACCACTGGTGGCAGACCGAGACCGGCTGGCCGGTCACCGCACCGTGCGTGGGCCTGGAAGGCAGTGCGGCGCGCCCGGGCTCGAGCAACCGCGCGGTGCCGGGCTACCACGTGCAGGTGCTGGACGACGACGGCCACCTGCTCGGCCCGAACCACCAGGGCGCCATCGTCATCGCGCTGCCGCTGCCGCCAGGCTGCAGCCAGACCCTGTGGGGCGATCACGAACGTTACCTGCAGGCGTATCTGCACACCTACCCGGGCTACTACCACACCGGCGATGGCGGCTACCTGGATGACGAGGGTTTCGTTTACATCATGGGGCGTACCGATGACGTGATTAACGTGTCCGGCCATCGCCTGTCCACCGGCGAGATGGAGGACCTGGTGGCGCGCCACCCGGCGGTGGCCGAGTGCGCGGTGATTGGCGTGCACGACGAGATCAAGGGGCAGGTGCCGCTGGCGCTGGTGGTGCTCAAGGATGGCGAGGGCATCGCCGAGGCGCAGTTGCTGGTGGAGCTGGTGGGCAGCGTGCGCGAGGAGATCGGGCCGCTGGCGTGTTTCAACCGGGTGCGCCTGGTCAAGCGCTTGCCCAAGACCCGGTCGGGGAAGATCCTGCGTGCAGTGCTGCGCAAGATTGCCGACGGGCAGGCCTATGTGCCGCCGTCGACGCTGGATGATCCGGCGGTGCTGGGGGAGATCGAGGGGGTGCTGGCGGATTTGCCCAGGGCAGGGTGAGGCTTTGGCTTCATCGCCGGCAAGCCGGCTCCTACATTGAGCCTGTGGTGCCCCCTGTGGGAGCCGGCTTGCCGGCGATGGGGCGCTAAGGCCCGACCCGATGCAACTGCCCCAGCCGGCTGCGGGTACGCATCAGGTCGGCCAGCGGCCCACCCAGGCTGTCCTCGAGCGGCCGCCGGCCGATCACCGTCACGTGCCGGTCCTGGTCATACAGCACATCCACCAGGTTGACGAAACGCTGCTGCGCCGCCAGCGTGCATTCGGACAGGTCATCCAGCCCCTCGATGATCCACTCCTCGTACTGCCCCGCCAGCACCAGGTAATCGATCACCGCCGTGGCCTTCTCGCACAAGTCGTCAAAGGCGAACAGCGCCCGCCGGCCATCCACGGCCAGGGCGCGCAAGGGGCGCTTGTTCACCTCGAGCATCACCGGCGGCCCAACCGGCACATTCAACGCCAGGCGCTGCGCTGCATCGCCAGGCCATACATAGTGCCCGCGGGTAAAACGCTGGTGCTCGCGGTTGGCCGGCAAGCTGCGAAAATCGGTATCGCCCGCCACCTCCAGCACCTGCATGCGGCCATTGATCAGGCGGATCACCGGCAGGAAGCGCTCGTGATACAGCGGGTTGGGCAGCAGCCCCTCGGGTGCGTAGTTGGAGGTCACCAGCAGCAACACGCCACGCTCGAACAGGGCATTGAACAGCCGCGTGAGCAGCATGGCATCGCCAATGTCATGCACGTGGAATTCATCGAAACACAGCACCTGGCAGTCGCCCAGCAGCTCGTCGAGGGTCGCCCCCAGCGCGTCATCCAGCAGCCGGTGGCGGTGCATGCCCTGGTGCAGGCGGGCAAAGAAGTCATGAAAGTGAAGGCGCTGCTTGGCTTCGACCGGCACGGCCTGGAAAAAGCCATCGAGCAGCCAGCTCTTGCCGCGGCCTACCGAACCGTACAGATAAAGGCTGCGTGGCTGGCCGTCCGGCAAGGCCGCCAGCTGCTCGGCCATGCACTGGATGACCCGGCGCTGGCCTTCGCTGAGTACGTAGCCGCGGCTGTGCGCCTTGTCTTCGAACCAGCCGAGCAGTTCGCCCTGGGCGTGCGGCGCACTGCGCAGGCGCTGGCCGAGTTGGCGCAATGGGGTAGGAATCCAGGCGGGCAAGACGCAGCTCCTCGGGCAATGGCGGGCAGGCCGCAGCTTGCCCGAGGCGGGCGGATTTGACCAATGGAAAAACGCCGCGGATTGATCGCCTGGCGCGATAGGTCAGGCCTTGCGCTCCAGTTGGCGCTCGATCATGTACTTGACGGTCAGGCGACGTTCCTTGAGCTGGCGCAGGTCGTCGTCCTGGAAGTTGCCTGCGGAGATGGATTCGGCAGCCAGCACCTGGTTGTCGATGTCCATGTATTCGTCGAGCAGGCGGTCGAGGGCCTGGTCCTGCTGGCGGCGTTGCTGGACGATCTCGCGAGGGTAGTGCAAGTCCTGGTACAGGTCGTGGGAAACAGGCATCGGGGGCTTCCTTGGTAATTGCAGTTCGCTTACCTGATTGGAAAGGTGGAATGCGATTGTGTTGGCGCAAGGCAGCGGAAAAACGACGGATGGTTGGCCGGGATGCCGAGAAATCGGCAGGCGAACACTAACTTGCTGTTTTAAAGCATTTTTTTTACGTCAGGGGGTTCACAGGTTAAAAGAATGTTGTTAAAGTGCCGCGCATTCCAAGACAACAACCCAGTTGTCACCTAGTTGGAAATGTCAGAGCAGCATCAGCTGCATCCGATACAGGGGCGTCGCCAAGCGGTAAGGCAGCAGGTTTTGATCCTGCCATGCGTTGGTTCGAATCCAGCCGCCCCTGCCATTTTTCTCAATACTTGTTTCTTACTCAGTGCAGATGACGTCGGCGCTGGGTTTTCGCGTTTCTGGCGTTTGGGCTGGCCTCATCGCCGGCAAGCCGGCTCCCACAGAGGTTGCACCGCTGCTTTGTGGGAGCCGGCTTGCCGGCGATGGGGGGCAGTGCAGCCTACCGGTTGACCCGCAGCAGCTCATCCAGCACCCGCGCCAGCTCCTCGGCCTGCACCGGTTTCTGCAGCACCAGGCTGCCCGGCAGGTCCAGCCCCTGCAACTCGGCATAGCCGGTAAGAAACACCACCGGCAAGCGCGGGTGCCGTTCGCGCGCGGCCACGGCCAGCTGCGCGCCGTTGAACTCGGGCATGGCGAAGTCGGTGAGCAACAGGTCGATGCCTTCATCGAGCAAGGCCAGCGCCTGTTCGCCGTTGTGGGCCTGGCGCACCTGGTAGCCATACTGGCGCAGCACATCGCCGAGCAGGTCGCGCACCAGGTGGTCGTCGTCCACCAGCAGCACCGTGCGGTCGCGGCCACTGTCGACATTGGCCTGGTCCAGCACCGGGGCAACCGGCTCGCAGGCCTCCTGGCCCTTCACCGCCGGCAGGTACACCGCCACCTGGGTGCCATGGCCTGGCTCGGTGTCGATGCGCACGCCGCCACCGGACTGCTTGGCGAAACCGAACACCTGGGCCAGGCCCAGGCCCGAGCCCTTGCCGATGTCCTTGGTGGTGAAGAACGGTTCGAACACCTTGGCCAGCACGTCCTCGCTCATGCCACAGCCGGTGTCGCGGATGCTCAGCATCACGTACTCGCCAGGCTCGGGGTCTTCCGGGCGCTGCGCGCGGGCCTTGATCCGTGTGTTGCGGGTCGACAGGGTGAGCTGGCCGCCCTCGGGCATGGCATCGCGGGCGTTGATCGCCAGGTTGAGGATGATCATTTCCGTCTGGGTCGGGTCGGTCAGCGCCTGCCACAGGCTGTGGTCCAGGTCCAGGCGCACGGAAATGTTGCCGCCCAGGGTGCGGCGCAGCAGCTCTTCAAGCCCGCCCAAGGTGCGGTTGAGGTTCAGCGGCACCGGTTCCAGGCGCTGGCGCCGGGAGAAGGCGAGCAGTTGCGAGGTCAGTTTGGCGCCGCGCTCGCCGGCTTCGCGGATATGGGTGAGGCGCGAGCGGGCCTTGGCCACATCGCCCTTGGCCAGGTCGCGTTCAAGGAAGCTGGAGCCGGTGAGGATCACCGTCAGCAGGTTGTTGAAGTCATGGGCCACGCCTGCAGTGAGCTGGCCTACCGCTTCCAGGCGCTGCATCTGCTGCAGGGCGGCCTCGATGCGCTCGCGCTCGGTAATCTGCTCGCGCAGGCGGTCGTTGGCCTCGGCCAGGCCCAGGGCGGTTTCCCGCTCGCTGGTGATGTCGCGGGCCACCACATAAAGCAAGGTGTCTTCCGGCACCACCACCCACGACAGCCAGCGCAGCTGGCCGCTGGCATGGCGGATGCGGCCGACGAAGCGGGCGCTGGTGCGGCCGTGGGCGAGCGCGGCCAGTTCGGCCAACAGCGATTCCTGGTCGGGTTCGGGCAGCAGCTGCAACAGCGAAGCCTGGCTCAGGCGCTCGCGCGAGAAGCCCAGGCTGGCTTCCCAGGCCGGGTTGAGGGCGACCGGGGTGAGGTCCTTGTTGAGCACCGCGAGCAAGTCCTGCGACAGCTCCCAGGCGCGGTCGCGCTCACGGGTGCGGCGCTCGACCCGCTCGCCGAGCATCTCGTTGAGCTGCTTGAGCGCCTGGGTCGCCAGGCGCTGGGTGTGGATGTCCTGCAGCACGCCGGAAAACCGCGTGCACTGGCCATCGACGAACTGGCACTGGCCGCTGCTGAGCAACCAGCGCGGCTCCAGGCCCCGCGGCTGGGCGATGCGAAACTCGACGCGGTACAGGCCGTCGCTGTCCGGGCGCATGGCCTGCTCGACGGCATTGCGCACCCGCGCCAGGTCGTCCGGGTAGATGCCGGCGTAGAACACCGCCAGGGTCATCTCGGTGTCCACCGGCAGGCCGAACAGGGTCTTGCAGCGGTCGTCCCAGATCAGCAGGTTTTCCTGCGGGCGCAGGTCCCAGGTGCCCATGCCGGCGGCATCGATGGCGATGCGCGCACGCGCCTCGACATCGGCCAGCGCCTCTTCGGCGCGCCGCCGCCGCTGGCGCTCCTGCACCTCGGTCAGGGCGCGGCGCACGGCCTTGGGCAGCAGCGGCAGGTTTTTCTTCAGCACGTAGTCGGTGGCACCCAGGCGGATCATCTCCACCGCGTGCTCTTCGCCGTAGATGCCGGAAAGGAAGATGAACGGCGTGTCCGGGGCCAGGCGCTGGGCGATGGCCAGTACATCGGTGCCGGACGAGCCTGGCAGCACGCAGTCGCAGAGGATCAGGTCGTAGCGGCTTTCGAGCAGGGCATGCTCGGCGGCCTGGTGGTCGAACACCAGCCGCGAGCGGATCTGCAACCCGCTGCGCTCCAGGCTCAGCAGGGTCAGTTCGGCGTCCATCGAACTGTCTTCGACCATCAATAGCTTCAGCGGCGTTGGCAGCATCTTCGCAATGGCCTCAGTTGCTGCCACGCCGGTTCAGGCGCAGGGATCCGGGTGGTGGTTCGTTGAGCACCGCCCAGAACACCCCGAGGTCGGAGATGGCGGCGACGAACTCCTTGAACTCCACGGGCTTGACCACGTAGGCATTGACGCCCAGTTCGTAGGCGCGCTCCAGGTCCGGCTCCTCGCGCGAGGAGGTCAGCATCACCGTGGGGATGCTGCGCAGCTCGGCGGTGGCGCGCACTTCCCTGAGCACTTCAAGGCCGTCGACCTTGGGCAGTTTCAGGTCCAGCAGGAGCACGGCGGGGTTGCCGTCGTCGCGGTCGGCATAGCTGTTGCGGCGCAGCAGGTAGTCGAGCGCTTCGGCACCGTCACGCAGGACGATGACTTCGTTGGCCAACTGGCTGCGCTCCAGGGCCAGGAGCGTGAGTTCCAGGTCCCGGGGGTTGTCTTCTACCAGCAGGATGGGCTTGAGCATGATGGTACGGGTGCCTCAGTTTGTTTCGGGATGACGGGGAAGGGTGAAATGGAAACACGCGCCCTGGCCGACCTGGCCTTCGGCCCAGACCCGGCCGTCGTGGCGCTCGATGATCCGGCGCACGCTGGCAAGGCCGATCCCGGTGCCTTCGAAGTCTTCCATGCGGTGCAGGCGCTGGAATACGCCGAACAGTTTGTTGGCGTAGGCCATGTCGAAGCCCACGCCATTATCGCGAATATAGACCTCGATTTCGCCCTTGTGCTCGCGCGCACCAATCTCGATGCGCGCCGGGGTGCGCTCGCGGGTGTACTTCAGGGCATTGGCGATCAGGTTGTGCAGGGCCAGGTTGATGAACGCCGGGTCGCCGTGCACCTTGGGCAGCGCCTCGATGGCCCAGACCACCTCGCGGCCTGCGTAGTCTGGCGCCAGGTCCTGGCGAATGGCGTCGACCAGGGCATTGAGGTCGACATCCGACAGGCGCAGGGCCGAGCGGCCCATCTGCGAGAAGTTCAGCAGGTTGTCCACCAGGCTGCCGGCGAAACGGGCGGCTTCCTCGATGTGCGCAAGGAAGCGCCGGCCGCGTTCGCTCATGCCCTGGCCTTCGATCTCGCTGAGCAGCTCGGTGTAGCCGGCAATGTGCCGCAGCGGCGCGCGCAGGTCGTGGGACACACTATAGGAAAACGCCTCCAGCTCCTTGTTCGAGTGGCGCAGCTCGTTGGTCAGCTGCGCCAGCTCCTCGGCCTTGCGCAAGACGATGCCGAGCACGGCGCTGCGCAGTTCCTGCACGCCTTCGATGATCAGCGGGTCCCACGCCTGGCAGTAGCCGCCGACCTGTTCCTGCCAGTGCTCGAAGCTGTGCCGCGGGTTGAGCGCGCCCTGCGGGCCGATTTGCTTGTCGGGCCGCCCGGCCCAGTGCACCGTGCGCACCTGCTCGGGGCGGAACCACAGCAGGTAGTGCGAGTGGATCTGCGAGATCGCCACCGCCAGCACGCCGCCGGCATGTGCGGCCAGTTCGGGCAGCTCGTCGATGTCGCGGCGCACGTTGTCGCTGTGGAACACCGTTTCACCGCCGCGCCGGGCCAGCCAGTCGACCAGCGCATTGACCTGGGCGGCGGGCGGCGTCAGGCCGAACAGGTCGCAGCGCTCGGCGGAGATCACCGCGGCGCCGCTGGCGCCGGCAAAGTCCAGCAGCACCTGGGGCAGGGCGCGCAGGCCGTCGCTGACACTGTCGTGGTCGGCCATGGCGGAAATCATCCGCACGATGTGCTGGCGCAGGTCGAGCAGCTGGCGGGTATTGGCGTGGGATTCGCGCGATTCGATCTGCAGCGACAGCACGCTGGCCAGCAGCTCGCAGGCGGTGCGGGTGCGCAGGTCGACCGCGCGCGGTTGCGCGTGGTGGCACGACACCAGGCCCCAGAGCTGGCCATCGACCACGATCGACAGCGACATCGAGGCCAGGGTACCCATGTTGCGCATGTACTGCAGGTGCACCGGCGACACGCTGCGCAAGGCGGCGAAGCTCATGTCCAGCGGCTTGCCGGTGCGCGGGTTGAGCGCAGGCAGCAGCGGCGAGGCCTGGTAGTTAGCGTCCTCGATCACCCGGATGCGGTTGACCCGGTACAGCTCGCGGGCCTGGCGCGGGATGTCGGAGGCCGGGAAGCACAGGCCCAGGTAGCACGGGTAGCCGTCGTCGGCGACCTCGGCCAGCACCTGGCCGTTGCCCTCGGCATCGAAGCGGTAGGCCTTGACCCGGCCAAAGCCGGTGATGCGCTTGAGTTGCTGCACGGTCTGTTGCAACAGCGCCTGCAGGTCGCCAGCGCCGTTCAGGTTGCCGACGAACTCGCGCACCAGCGGGTAGTAGTCGCCGTGGTCGGCGAGCTCGGCGGGCAGGCTCAGGGGTTCGAACTCGACGATCAGCACCTGGTCGTGGCGGTGGGCCAGCAGGCGCAGCTTGTCGCTGAACGGGGCGTCGGGGCGCAGGCGCACATCGCCCAGGTGAAAGGGGAATACCTGTTCGACGGGCAGGCGCTGCAACTGCGCGCGCAGGTCGAAGCTGGCGCTGACCACCTGGGCGAAGCTGCAGCCGATCAGCTCCTGCGCCGCCACGCCCAGCCAGCGCTCGGCGTTTTCGCTGGCCTGGAGGATGCGCAAGCCCGGTTCGTCCAGCACCAGCATGAAGCCCTGTGGCTGGATGCTGCCCGGTACCTGGATGGGTTCCTGGGCGCAGCGTTCCACGGCTTGGGCAAGTAGCTTGTCTGCGGTGCTCAATGAATACGCTCCTGTCATGTTCGTCCATGCCTGGCGCATGCGATTGATACTGGCCGGCGGCCCGAGCTGCACCGTACCAGAATGTGCGCCGCTCTGCCGGCCCATGGCCATTGGAGGCGCAGGAAGGGCAGGGGTTCGCTGCCGAACGGAAAAATGTTCGTTGCCGTTCATTCTTTATCGCTAGCACCAAAGAATGGCACCCAGCCAGTAAGGGTTTTTCCCGTGGCTGCTACGCTCAAATGCAGAAGAAAAGAGCAAGGAACACGCCGTGACGGAACGCTTTCTGGCCGCGCTGTTGGGCCTTTCGTTGAGTGGCCTGGCGGGGGCGACGGACTTTCTCGTGGAGGTGCGCGTACAGGTGCAGCGTGGCTGCATGCTGGTCGGCCAGCAGCGCGACGCCGGTGCGCAGGCCCTGGGGCAGATCGACCTGGGGCTGGCGGCGCGCCTGGATGGCCCTGACGCCCCGCTCAGCGGCGTGCTGCTCAACCGCCGCCCGCCGCGCCTGGAATGCAACCCCGACACGCCGTACCAGGTACGCATCGACGGTGGCCAGCACGGCGGCGTCGGCGAATTGCGCTTCCTGGCCAGCGACGATGCCAAGGCCCGGCCGATTCCCTATCGCCTCTACCGCGACCCGGCCTGGCGCGACCCGGTGGTGGTCGGCGAAGCCCACGCGGCGCGGGTGCCGGACAGCGGCACGGTCGAGCTGCCGCTTTATGCACGGATCGACAAACTGGCCTGGGTGCCCCGCGCCGGGCAGTACGCCGACCTGCTCAAAGTCACGGTCACCTGGTAGCGAGGCCGCCATGCACAAGGACGTCACGCCATGAACCGCACCTCACTGCTGTTGCTCAGCCTGGGCCCGCTGCTGTTGCCGGCCGGCACCGTGCATGGCACCACCACCGGCTTCATCCAGGCCCGCCTGGTGATCAGCGCCGCCTGCCAGATCAACAGCGGCGACCAGCCGCCGGCCACCCTGGGCAACCCCGGCTTGATGGATTTTGGTGACCGCGGCCCGAACTGGGACCGGCCATTGCGCAGCCGGGTCGACGAAGCCGGCGGCGAGGGCAGCC
This sequence comes from Pseudomonas sp. UBA6315, assembly GCF_002438125.1. Classification (NCBI taxonomy): domain Bacteria; kingdom Pseudomonadati; phylum Pseudomonadota; class Gammaproteobacteria; order Pseudomonadales; family Pseudomonadaceae; genus Pseudomonas; species Pseudomonas sp. UBA6315. The sequence continues at coordinate 83,023 of NZ_DJTF01000191.1, read as the reverse complement.
TGCAGATCAGCTGCACGCCCCAGGTCAGGGCCTTCAATGTGCGCATCAACGGCGGCATGAACGGCAGCGATGGCGTGCGGCGCCTGAGCAACGGGCGCGAAACCATCCCTTATCAGTTGGCTGTGGACCCCGGCGGCAACAGCCGCTACGGCATCGGCCAGGCCCGAGCCTTCACCATCAGCAGCAGCGAGCAGATTCCGATCCCGATCTACGGCGTAGTGGTGGCGCAACCGCGCGCGCTGCCTGCCGGGCTGTACCGCGACACCTTGAGAGTGACCCTGGACTGGTAACAACCGCAAGGAGACCCCGATGCGAACGAACCTGACCCATTGCATCCTCGCCGGCCTTGGCCTGGCCATGGCCGCCCACGCGCAAGCCGCCACGGTGACCGGCACCATCAGTTCCACCCTGACGCTGATCTCCGCCTGCCAGGTCAATGGCAGCGGCGGCACCTCGGGGCTGAACTTCGGTGCCCTCAACTTCGGCACCCAGGACGCCCTGTTCACCACCGCCAACGGCCAGGTGCTGGGCGGTGGCGGCGGGGCCATGAGCATCCTCTGCTCTGCTGGCACGGTGCCGGCGATCCGCGTGCGCGCGGGCACCCACGATGGCCAGTCGCCCGGTGGCACCCGGGCGCTTGCCGACGGTGCCGGCAACTTCGTGCCGTATGACTTCTACACCGACGCCGGGCACTCCCAACTGCTGGCCATCGACGGCACCATCACCCTGCCGACCAGTACCGGCGTGGCGCAGACCGTCAACCTGTACGGCCAGGCCCGCGGCAAGGCCGGCCTGCCGGCGGGGGTGTACACCGACACGGTGGCTGTCGAGCTGTCGTTCTGAGCCGCGGCCATGAACGCCTGGTTGGGTGGCTGCCTGACGGGGCTGGGCCTGGCGCTGGCGACGCCGCTGGACGCGGCGACCACCAGCAGCTTCCAGGTGAGCGCGCAGGTTGTCGCCGGCTGCCTGGTGGGCGGCGGCGTGACCAGCTATGGCGTGCTCGACTTCGGCACCCAGTCGGCGCTGGCCACCTCGGCCCTGAGCACGGCCCTGGGCGGCACCACGGTGACCTTCCAGTGCACCCCCGGGGTGAGCCTGAGCATGAGCCTGGACGGGGGCCAGAACAGCGCCAGCAACACGCGTTACCTCAAGCGCAGCGGCGGCACGCAAGTGCTGGCCTACCAGCTTTTTCGCGATGCGGCCTTCAGCCAGGCCCTGGGCATTGGCCAGAGCGTGGTGGTGAGCTACAGCGACCCGACGGCGATCAAGCTGCCGGTCTATGGCCGCACGCAACTGACCGGCACCCTGCCGGCCGGGACCTATACCGACGTAGTGCAAGTGACGGTGAGCTGGTGATGGCACCGCCACCCCAGACAAGCAACCAAGGAGAGCGGCATGCGGGCAGGCGCGAAGTGGGCGCAGGGGTTGATCGGGTTGTTGCTGTTGGCGAGCGTGCCCGCGGGGGCGGCCACCTCGGTGCTGATCTGGCCCATCGACCCGGTGCTGGAAGCTGACCAGAAGGCCGGTGCCTTGTGGCTGGAAAACCGCGGCAGTGCGCCGGCCAGCCTGCAGGTGCGGGTGTTCGCCTGGCGCCAGGGCGATTACCAGGAGCAGTTCCAGGCCCAGCGCGAGATCATCGGCAGCCCGCCGGTGGCCAACATCGCCCCCGGGCAGAAGCAGCTCATCCGCCTGACCCGCACCGGCAGCTCGCCCGCCGGCCAGGAGCAGGCCTACCGCATCATCATCGATGAAATCCCCTCGCCGCTGCCGGCCGATACCAATAGCCAGGGTGCCAGCGCGGCCATCCGCCTACAGATGCGCTACTCGGTGCCGCTGTTCGTGTATGGCGAGGGCCTGTGGGGCAAGCCGGACCCGGAGGGCAAGCGCAGCGCCAGTGGCGTGGGCAAGCCGCAGTTGAGCTGGCGCCCGGTGACGGTGCAGGGCAAGCCTTATGTCGAGTTGCGCAACACCGGCCCGGTGCACGCCCGCCTGACCGACGTGGTGGTGCAGCAGGGTGGCCAGGCCCGGCCATTGGCCGAAGGGCTGCTCGGCTATGTGCTGCCCGGCGCCAGCATGCGCTGGCCGGCGCCGGTGGCAGCGGCAGGGCTCAAGGGGAGGGTCAACGGCCAGGACGTGGCCGAAGCGATCCGCCAGGAGTGATGAGCCGGTTACCCAATGAGGGCCCAGGGAGGACCCAGCAATGGTCGGAATCCGTGCGTGAAATGGTGGTCTCGGGCCACCCGGTGTTGCCTTGGCCTGGCCCTGTTCGGCCCGGGCCTGGCGCTGGCCGACGACCTGCCGCCGCCGCCCACCGAGGCCGCTGCGGTGGCCGACGCCACGCTGTACCTGGACCTGCTGGTGAACCAGATGCCTAAGGCTGAACTGGTGCCCGTGCAACAACGGGCCGGGCGCCTGTACCTGGGCAGCGAGGTGCTGCGCGCCGCCGGGATCAAGCTGCCGGGCGACACCCAGGGTGAAGTCGCGCTCGATAGCGTGGCGGGCCTGCACAGCGACTACGACAGCCCCAACCAGCGCCTGCTGCTGCAGGTGCCCCCGGCCTGGCTGCCGGACCAGCAAGTGGGCGATCGCAACCTGTATCCGCCCAGCGAGGCACGCAGCAGCTTCGGGGCCTTGTTCAACTATGACCTGTACCTCAACGACACCGACGACGGCGGCACCTACCTGGCGGCCTGGAACGAGCTGCGGCTGTTCGACAGCTGGGGCACCTTCGCCAGCACCGGCCAGTGGCGCCAGTCGTTCAACGGCGCGCCGGGTGATGACAGCCGCCAGGGCTTCCTGCGTTACGACACCACCTGGCGTTTCACCGACGAACAGCGCCTGCTGACCTATGAAGCCGGCGACTTCGTCACCGGTGCCTTGCCCTGGACCAGTTCGGTGCGCGTCGGTGGCCTGCAGCTGTCGCGCGATTTTGCCGCGCGCCCGGACCTGGTCACCTACCCGCTGCCCGCGTTCGCCGGCGAAGCGGCGGTGCCGACCTCGCTGGACCTGTTCATCAACGGCTACAAGTCCAGCACCACCGAGCTGCAACCTGGGCCCTACACCCTGACCAACGTGCCGTTCATCAACGGCGCCGGCGAAGCGGTGGTGGTGACCACCGATGCCCTCGGCCGCCAGGTGTCCACCACCTTGCCGTTCTATGTCACCAGCAGCCTGCTGCAAAAGGGCCTGTCGGACTTCTCGGTGGCCGCCGGCAGCCTGCGCCGCGACTATGCGGTGGAGGACTTCAGCTACGGGCCCGGCGTCGCCTCGGCCAGCCTGCGCCATGGCATCAGCGATTTCTTCACCCTGGAAAGCCATCTCGAAAGCGCCGAATCGCTGTTGCTCGGCGGCCTGGGCGGCAACATGCGCCTGGGCAATTTCGGCGTGCTCAACGCGGCATTGGCGCAGAGCCAGTTCGACGGTGACAAGGGCCACCAGGTTGCCCTGGGCTACCAGTACAACAGCCAGCGCATCGGCTTCAGCTACCAGCGCCTGCAGCGCCATGGCGAGTATGCCGACCTCAGCCGTGTCGACACCCCCGAGATGCAGCTGAGCCAGCGCAGCGAGCAGGTCACCCTGAGCCTGAACCTCGACCAGTACGGCAGCCTCGGGGCCGGCTATTTCGACGTGCGCGCCGGTGACGGCACGCGCACCCGGCTGGTCAACCTGAGCTGGAGCAAGCCGCTGTGGGGCAACAGCAGCGTCTACCTGTCGGCCAACCGTGAGGTCGGCGACAGCCAGTGGGCGGTGCAGGCGCAACTGGTGATCCCGTTCGACTTCAACGGCACCCTGGCGGTGGGGCTGGAGCGCAGCAAGGATGGCGAAGACCTGCAGCGGGTCAACTACAGCCGCGCGGTGCCGGTGGGCACCGGCGTGGGCTACAACCTCGGCTATGCCACCGGCAGCCACCGCGCCGACTACCGCCAGGCCGACGTCACCTGGCGCCTGCAGTCGGTGCAGCTGCAGGCCGGGGTATACGGCAGCAGCGGCGAGATGACCCGTTGGGCCGATGCCAGCGGCTCGCTGGTGTGGATGGACGCCGGCGTGTTCGCCGCCAACCGCATCGACGATGCCTTCGTGGTGGTGAGTACCGACGGCTACGCCGATGTGCCGGTGCGTTACGAGAACCAGGAAATCGGCCGCACTGACAAGCGCGGGCATCTGCTGGTGCCCTACAGCAGCGGCTACTACCGCGGCAAGTACGAGATCGACCCGATGGACCTGCCGCCCGATGTGCTGGCCCCCGAGGTGGAGCAGCGCGTGGCCGTGCGCCGTGGCAGCGGTTACCTGCTGGAGTTCCCGCTCAAGCGCGTGCTGGCGGCCAGCATCGAACTGGTGGACGGCAGCCGCCAGCCGCTGAAGCTGGGCAGCAAGGTGACCCACCAGCAAAGCGGTAGCCAGGCCGTGGTGGGCTGGGATGGCCTGGTGTACCTGGAGAACCTGTCGGCGCATAACAGCCTGCTGGTCGCGATCGAAGGGGGCGGGCAGTGCCAGGTCGAGTTTGATTTGCCGCCGGGGCAGGGCTCGATTCCCTTGATCGGCCCGCTGGAGTGCCGATGAACAGGCTTGTGCGATCTGTGCTGGGCGGCCTTGTGCTGCTGTCGGCAGGTTCTGCCTGGGCGGCATGCTCGGTTGTGACGACCAGCCCGATCGCGTTGGGTACCGTCAACTCGACTGCAGTTCGCACCACCGTACAAAACGCTTCCACCACCAATGCGGGGTTGCAATGCACCGGCTCGCTGCTGAGCCTGCTCACGTCCTCCGACCATGTCTGGCTCACCATCAGCTCCAGCACGGGTGGCCTGGTGGGGCCGACGGGCGATGTCATCGGCTACACCCTGTACGCCGACAACAGCACCAACTACCCGATCGCCCGCAACGTGCAGTTCGACCTGGCGCGCAATGGCATCATCGACCTGCTCGGCCTACTGGGCAGCTCCACGCCCAAGACCGTGCCGCTGTATCTGCGCACCCAGGTCGGCAGCAATGTGGCGGCGGGCGTGTACCGGGAAGCGCTGACAGTCGCCTGGAGCTGGAATTACTGTTCGGGGATTGGCATCGGCAACGTCTGCCTGGGGCGTGATATCGGCTCCGGCAACCAGACCCTCAACGTCAGCCTGACGGTGAGCAACGACTGCCAGATCACCACGCCCAACATCAGTTTCGGCAGCGCGCCGGTGGTGGCCGGGTTCGGTACCGTGAACCAGAGCGTGAGCCTGTCGTGCACCAAGGGCAGTGCCTACACGGTGGGGCTGGATGATGGGCAGAATGTGTCGGGCGGGCGCCGCAGGATGAAGTCCAGTGCCAGCAATTACCTGGCCTACGACATCTTCAAGAGCGCCGGCACCACGCGCTGGGGCTCGGTGAGCACGGCGCGGCGGGCCAGCAGCGATGCCGATGTGAACCCGGGGTTGGGCACCGGCACCGGCAGCCAGGTGTTCAACTACAACGCCAAGGTCTATACCGACCAGGCCACGCCGCCGGCGGCGAGCTATACCGACACGGTGGTGCTGGATGTGCAGTTCTGAGCGCCTGTGAAGTACAGCTCTGTAAGAGCGGGCTTTTGTAGGAGCGGGCTTTTGTGGGAGCGGGCTTGTCCCGCGAAAGGGCCGGCCTGGGCAACACATGGCCAGGGCTTCGCCCTGGTTCGCGGGGCAAGCCCGCTCCCACAGGTCCCTGCCAACCAATCGTGCAGTCCTGTGGGAGCCGGCTTGCCGGCGATGGGGCCAGTAGCCTCAACGCAAATCGTCGACCATCTGCAAAAGGGTCTGCAGCACCGCCCCCGCCAACGCCTTCGACCGCTCCCCCGACCAGCCGGTAACCGGGTTGGGCGCATCGTCATGGTCCTTGAACGGCATCTCCAGGGTCAGCGACAGGCAGTCATGCGCCATGCCCACCGCGTTGCACGCCAGCGTCGTGTTGGCCTGCCCCGGCTCATCGCGGGTGTAGCCATGTTGGGTCTGGAAGTCCGCCGTAACGCTGCACAAGGTGCTGCGAAACTGCTCTTCCAGCTTGGCCAGGCGCGGCGTGTACCCCGGGTTGCCCTCGCAGGCGGCGGTGAACACATGGGGGATTTCCTCATCGCCATGCACATCGATGAACGCATCCACCCCGTACTGCTTCATCTGCGCCTGGGCGAAGAACACCTCCGGGGTCGCCTCGACACTGGCGTCCTGCCAGGCACGGTTGAGGTCCTTGCCCTTGAAGTTGGTGCGCAGGTGGCCGAGGAAGGCGCCATCGGGGTTCATGTTCGGGATCAGGTACAGGTCGGCTTTGGCCAGCAGCGCCTGCACCGTCGCATCATTACTTTGGAGCCGATCGATCACCCCCTCCATGAACCATTCGGCCATGTGCTCGCCGGGGTGCTGCTGGGCGATCAGCCACAGCTTGCGCTTGCCCGCCGCGCCGTTGCCGGCGCGCAGCAGCGGGATATCGCGGCCCTGCACGCTGCGCCCGTGGGCCAGCAGCTCGACGCCCGGAATCTGCTGCGCCCGCTCGATCAGCTGGTTGTGGCGCGCGCGGGGGTAAGGTTCGAAGTAGGCGAACCAGGCCTGCTCGTGCTCAGCCTTGAGCTCGAACGACAAGGCCTTGCCATCGAACTGGCTGGGTACGCGGAACCAGGTGTGCTGGTCGTAGGAAGCCACGGCGTTGTAGCCGGCCCAGGCGTTCTTGTAGGAAGACTCGCTGGCGTTGCCCAGGCTGAAGCGGTGGGCCTGGCCGGGAGTCAGGCCGCTGACCTTGAAGTGGAACCACTGGAAGTGGCCGCTGTGGGTGTCCGGGCGAATGGCCAGGTGCACGTTGGACGGGTTGCTGGCGTCCACGACCTGGATGTTGCCGGAGTCGAAGTCGCAGTCGATCTGCAGGGGGGACAGCGTCACGGTCATTGGCGGGCTCCTTGGGATTTGTTGTGGGGGTACTGTACACCGAGGTGATCGAGAATGGTTCATTCTGACCTGGCCGGGTTGACCCATTCTGCCCAAAAGTAACGGTATGTTACTTTAGGCGTTGATTGCACGGTTGAATGGAATATTTTGGCAGTACGTTTTGGTGGTTCATTTTCCACTCAATCAAATGCCTCAGTTCACTGCTGGAAATCATTACAGTCAGAATGATTCCTTAGACATAGTGTTTAAGTTGTCTGTCGCAGTTTCAGATGCGTCCGACAGCTATCAAGTTTCTCTCCAGGTATGCTCATGGCTTTCGGTGTTTGTCCGATCCGACCCATAGTCATGGAGTTCTAAGTATGGAAGATGAGAGGCAACCTGATGCTGAAGGTGTCATCAGTAAAAAAGGCGCAGTGATTACGTGTTATGCGCGAGCTACCCATTGCTATTTTAGGCCGGAAACGGAGGAGCTGGTTTTTATTGCGCCAGACTATGCGGGCAGCTTTGAAAATCACTGGCGCGACTTGTTGTATAGAATGAACGCGTTCCATCAAGCCTGCGGCGCGTACTTTAAGGCGGCAAGCGAATATTATGTCGAAGCGGTCAGGCCTAAGGGAATGCCGCCGCTTCTGGGTGATCGGCTGGGCGGTGCGATAAGAAGTGCCGAGGCCGCGCAAGCTCAAGCGCGCCAATCGCTCCTGGAAATACTGGGAGGCATAAGGTCAGCTGGTATGCGATACGATGATGTGGTCGAACTTATACCCTTGGACGGCGATACCAACTGCTCTCGGTTGGTGAAGTATGCCTATGTAAAGAAAGAATTTTTCCAGTCTAATAGTCTCAATATGTGCTCGATACCCTTGGGAAACAAGTCAGGCACTGGAGCTTTTCCAAGTATTTACAACAAGGACGAAGTGGGGGTGCTCGGTATTGATAAGTCACTCCTTGCGCAGCAGTTATCGTCCTTGAATTGGTTTGATTTGATCGGCAGAGCGATGAGGGTCATGCAGTTGGCCGGGTCTCATTACGACTCCGATGTATTGAGAACCGAAGCCATTTTGTTTGACTGGGCAGAAAAATGGAACGATAGCCTTCAAATGTCCGGGAAGGGTACCGAGCGTATGGATATCTCTGCTGCTGCGCAATTCATGCGTTTTACGGCCAATGCAGGAGCCCAGGGTAATTTCGACGTCGATCAAGGCACGGCAAGAATCAAGGGGGAAGGGGAAACTTCGCTGACGATAGCTTCTGGAAGGGTAGATGTGACGCTCTTCCTTCCCGATCGGCTTGGATGGTCGTTGTCGTTTTCCGACCTGCAGGGCCGGGCATACGATCTGGGCATGTTTCGCGTTGTGCTGAAGCCAGGTCTGTATGGGCATATCGGCGCTTCGGTGTTGATTGAAGGGCAGGGCCAGATCGTACTCAAGGATTACCAGCAACTACTGGCGGGGCTGCCGGATGGAAAAATGCCGTCTTTTTTTTCAAGGCGTGAGAAAGGTGCAGGGTTTATTAATGAAATGGGGGAGCAGGAGAAGGGCCTCGATCTATCGGGTGAGGTTCTGGTTGGCGCCTCTTTAGAGAGTAGATTGGAAGGCAGTTTGCAGTGGGTGAAGCCAGTTGGGCCGGCTACGCCTGAATCCTCTACTGGCCTCAAGAATGTGGCAGGTCAATATGTGAGCTTTTGTAAGATTACAAGCAGTATTGCTGGGCTGGTGGGTGTGGGGGCCGGAAAAAAGCTTAGCTGTACGTATGTTGATGGAAAATTTTGCTTTCATGTTGCTGCGAGTTTGTGCTGGGGGACTGGTGCAAAAGGGAGGCTCGTTGGTTATGTAGATGCTGATTCGATTGTTGAATTCGGAAATTGGTTAGTCACTCAGTTGTATTGGTTGAATTTTAAAAATTTCGCTGTGGTTACGCGCGTGGCTTTCAAAGCGTATTTGCTATTTTGCGTGAAGCGGTTGCTCGATCTCCCAAGTGCGACTGGGGATATATACAGAAGGATGGAGGGAGGATTTGATGCGGTTGTATTTGAGCTGGAAAGTCTTGTAAGCGGTATTGTTGACGATTATAGGGTGGGGGTGAAGGCGTCTCAAGTGAGGAATGAACTTGCCAGAAATGTTATTTCTCGTCCGCAAGAGTTGTTGATGCACACGCCGGAAGCCAAAGGGCTAATCCTCTATTTGCTTACCAGTCATAATAAATGGGATATATTCGATTCAGGGAATTTTGCTGGCAAAACCGGGGTTGATTTTTACGGCGATAGAAAAGAAGCTGTTATATGCGTTTTGAAAAGCGTGCAGACCCGCGATGAGTGGCATAAGGTTTTGGTTCGTATATCTCGGGATGGAGAGCGTATAGCTGAGGATGACAATGAGCGCATTGTTTCTGAGCGGCAACAACGTTTTCTGGTGGACTTCCTTCGGGTCGGATCAAATCGTGATGAGGACCTTTATCAAGCAAGACGCGATTTGCTCGCGATCAGAGCCCGGTTAAAGCTAAGGCCTGCTCGAGGTTATGCGCTGGCGATGAATCACTCAATTTACTATGCGCTTCATAGATTGGACAACCCTCTCTATACGCGTTGTTTTGCTTTGGGTGCTGATGGCGAGGGTGCTGTGTGATGAAGGCTATTATGATGATGTTAATTTTTGGTTGCTTCGGTGTGAGTCTATTTATTGCATGCCGGTCTACAGAAAAAAGCGACGTACCATCGTCAGGTCTTGCGACACATGAGTTGGATGAATTCGTGTCAAAAGCCCGGGGTAACCTGGTTTTTGTAGAGGGGGGCGAATTTTGGATGGGGGATTTCGGCGCACGATTTGGGTCCGAAGGGTTGCCTTATGATGCCAATCAAGATAGCAAGCCGTTACACAGGGTAAAGTTGACAAGTTTTTCTATTGAGAGATTCAAGGTTGATAACGAGTCGTACAGGTTTTATCTAAAATACAATGGGTTGACGTTAAGGTCGGATGTCGGAGCTTACAGGTTCTGGCGGGATTATAATTTTCTCTCCAATACCCCGGCACACGTCGACTGGTATGAGGCTGAACAATATTGTGCTTGGCTTGCTAAAGTTGCCAAACTTCCATATTCCCTGCCAACAGAGGCGCAGTGGGAGTATGCGGCCAGAAGTGGTGGGAAATTCCTGATGGTCTCAACCGATGATGGCACCTATAGGGCCGTTGAGGAGTTGGACGCACGGGGTGAGACCAGAGTAAGGGGTATAAATATTTCGAGTTCTGATGATCGTTCGGAATTTTCATATGTGCACGGCTTCAGTACGGGCATGATTACACCGTTGCCGGTAGATCATTATCCACCTAACCCCTTAGGGTTGTACTCTATGTCAGATGATGGGTACGAGTGGGTGAAGGACTGGTATGATCCGGATTACTACAATTACTCTCCTCTATTAGATCCTCAGGGCCCTGAGGCGCCTACCTACAAAGATAAACATACGAATAATCAGTATGCGAAAGTTTTACGGGGAAATGATCATGCTCAGCCTTTATGGGGGGGAGGCGTGAACGTTCAACGTAGATACAGCGATCCAGATGCAATGGTTACCATACTAGACGAAGCCGAGCCGTTTCTTCTGGATAAGACCGTACGTTGTGCTGTGAACAGCCCAGATCGCATTGAGTAGTGCGTCGCGCTGGCAGGGCTGAAATATCAAGAACTCCATCTAGGGCGTGTCTTGATTTTAGCCCTGAAATCTTTCACAGCAGCCGACCATCAATGTCAAACCCAGTAACCAAACAGCAACACCGCCGCTACGCCCAGGCCCACGGCCAGCGAGCAGCCACCCAACGATATCGCCGCGCGCCCTTGCCGGTACCAGCCGTCGTGCCCCAGCTCGCGCGCAGGGGCGAGCAGGCTGCGCCAGCGCAGTTCGGTGTCATGGAAGGCTTGCAGGTGCGCCGGCTCGGCATCGAGCCAGCGGCGAAAATCGATGCGTTCGCAGGAGGTCGCTTCGGGGCTTTGCAGGCGCACATACCATTGCGCAGCGGCGCTGGCCACCGCATCGCCGTGTGGGCGGGTGGTCTGCAAGGCTTGGTTCATGTGCCGCTCGATGCTCAGCAAGGGCAGGCCGAGGCGGGCGGCGATGCTGGCGAAGTCGAGATTGTCGAGGCGGTTGAGCAGGAACACTTGCTGCACGCGCCGGGGCAAGCGCTTGAGGCCATGCAGCAGTGCATCGTCGGCAGCCTGCTCGGCCGCGGGCGTGGGGTGCTCAAGGGGCAGCAGCAGACGGCTCATGGACAGCTCCTTGCTCAAGAGGGTAGGGATGGGGGCATCATCCGTGACGCGCCACCAGAGTAGGCGAAACGAGATTGATTCTCAAGTGCTGATTCCGCAAAGTTTTGTAATGAGCGTTCACGCTCTGACACACTTTTGCTATCATGGCGGCCATCAACGATCTTCATTAGCCTGAAGAGCCAAAAAAAAAGACCCGGCAAAAAG